>CAZAYE010000054.1:0-10546 GCA_964489255.1 uncultured Enterobacteriaceae bacterium | reverse complement strand
CGCAAAAATATCCCATCGTGTTGCTGAATTGCCACCAGCTCGATACTGGGTGAGGACCATTTGATTCCCGAGGTTTTCCGGCGGAAAAATATCTTGGCCAGTGATCTTGCGGGTTGGTCCTCCGGGCTCAGTGCCGTACAATTCACCGGCCAACCCTTGGTTGCCACTGGCGTTCGGCACGTAGAAAATCGGGCTATACATTTTGTTCGTGTGGAGATAGCCCTGCGCTGTGAGTGTTCCGGTAACATCTATCAAATTGCAGGACCAACGTGGCGAGTGGCTGAACTCCATCGCCCTGAATCCCATCTCTTCAGCGGTATAGGGAGGCTCGAAAGGGTACCGTTCCGCCGGCAGGTAGGACATCCGTTGATCGCGCGGAGTATCGATCCGTGAGTCGAACAAAGCGTGCTCAGCTTCGTTCAACTCAGTGACCAAGCGCCAGGTTTTGGTCGGGGAGGGAGCTTCTCCTCCGACACTAGACTGGGTCAGCAGAAATGTGAAGGAAAGAACCAACGTTAATACTCTCGCCATGGGTGCTCTCTCCCCCAGACGACCGCCCAGAGTCGCCCCTACAATACGCAGTGCATGAATTCTTTTTGCTAAAAGCTGATAGCTAACCGCTAATAGCCTAAAGTCTCGGCATCACCTGGGTCGCAAACCGCTCGACCCCACGGCGGAAGGTGTCGGCATCTGGATAGCGACCTAAGCCGAGCACGTAGAAGCTTGCACCAGCCTCACGGGAGGCCGCAATGCGATCGATCATCGCTTCCGGCACGCCTTCGCGGATCATACCGCCAACGATCAACTCCGGCGCAGTGCGACCACGCTTCTCAGCTTCCTCGCGCAAGTAAATGCCGATCTGAGAGAGTTCGTCGGGACGCAAGCCGATTGGGTAGTACGCGTCACCGAAGCGCAGAGTACGCTCTAACGCTTTGGGGCCACTGCCGCCAATCCAGATCGGCGGCCGGGCCGGACGCGGCGCGAAAACAAAAGCAGGAAAACGTACCAGCTTGCCCTCATAAGAATTCACATCATTGGCAAACAAGGTGTGTAACACCTGAAGCGTCTCATCTGTCAGTGCACCACGCTTGCGAGGATCAACACCGAGCGCCTCAAACTCCTGCCGCAGCCAGCCTACTCCCACCCCTAAGATCAGCCGCTCGCCAGAGAGCTCTTGCAAAGTCGCCACTTGCTTGGCGGTCAGCACCGCTGGGCGATAAGGAAGCACTAACACAGAGACGCCAAGGCGAATGCGACTGGTGATGCCAGCCAAGTACGCCAAGGTTGTCAGAGGATCGAGATAACGCCCACCAGAGCCTTCAGTCTGGTCAGGTGGAATCGCGAGGTGATCGACGACAAATGCGGCATCAAAGCCCAGCTCTTCAGCAGCCCGCGCGCAGGCCGCTATCGTTTCCCGCGTAGACTGCGGTCCCATGTTGCGAATGACGACCCCGAATTTCATTCCGCCTCTCCTTCCTCATCGCCGAACAGACGTTCGGCCAGAGCTTCTGCAGCCTCGGCCAGAGCATCCTGATTGTCGCGGATAAGATCATAGGCGATATTCATCAGCATTTTAGCGAGCACTTCTCGTTGGGCAACGTTGAGCCACACGCTTGACGGTTGGGTCTCCAAATGAGCAATCAGCGTTTCCATCACCCGTGTGCCGGTATCGTTCTCCTGGCGCGCGAGCCGGTCCCCGGCCATACCTGCGGCCTGCTGCAGCAAGGCAATTTCTTGGGCAGACAGAGAATAAGTAGCCATAGCAAGTAGCTTTTGGCTGTCAGCTATTAGCTCTTAGCTTTTAGCTTGAAAACAAGAGTCGGGATGACATACGATTTGCCATTCGTCACCTCTTCACTCTCCCTCTCCTCTCGCTAACAGCTAACGACTCAGAGCCGAAAGCTATCCCAGATCTGGAAACAGCCACGGCGCTTCCCGCTTGCGTCGCTGCTCGTAGGCGGTGATGTCAGCTTCGTGTTGCAAAGTGAGGCCGATTTCATCGAGTCCCTTGAGCAGGCAGTCTTTGCGGAATGCGTCAATGTTGAAATGGAAGCTCGTTCCGGATGGAGTAGTTACCGTTTGGGCCGCCAAATCGACGGTAAGTTGGTAGCCTGGTTGCGCTTCCACTTCTTTAAACAGCTGGGAGACTTCCTCAGCCTTCAGAACCACCGGCAGCATGCCGTTCTTGAAACAATTATTGAAGAAGATGTCAGCGAAGCTCGGCGCAAGGATGCAGCGAAAGCCGTAATCAAGCAGCGCCCAGGGCGCATGCTCACGTGAAGAACCACAGCCAAAGTTGTCACGTGCCAATAGAATCGCTGCTCCTTGGTAACGCGGTTGGTTGAGGAAGAAAGCTTTGTCACCGGAACCGTCGCTCCCATAGCGCCAATCTGAGAACAAACCTTCGCGCAATCCTGTCCGCTTGATAGTCTTTAGGTATTGCTTCGGAATGATCTGGTCGGTATCCACATTCACTCGATCGAGCGGAGCGACCAAGCCTTTGAGTACAGTGAAAGCATCCATAGTTCATCTCCCTGTTCGAGCCCCTCACCCCTAGCTCCAATTCCTGATATCCACGAAATGTCCGGCGATTGCTGCGGCCGCGGCCATTGCAGGCGACACCAGGTGAGTCCGACCACCTTTGCCCTGCCGGCCCTCAAAGTTACGGTTACTGGTCGCGGCGCACCGCTCGCCGGGTTGCAGCACGTCAGCATTCATGGCTAAACACATCGAGCAACCGGGTTCGCGCCACTCGAAACCAGCTTCTGTGAAAATTTGATCCAGGCCTTCTTCCTCAGCCTGCTTCTTTACAAGCCCTGAACCTGGCACCACCATCGCGTGCACCGTGGGGGCTACCTTCTTGCCTTTGACATATTGCGCGGCCAGGCGCAGGTCCTCGATGCGCGCGTTCGTGCACGAGCCGATGAATACTCGGTCAATCTTGATATCAGAGATTGGCGTGCCAGGGGTGAGGCCCATGTACGCCAACGCTCGCTCGGTGGCCTCCTGAAGTTGTGGGGTTGGCATATCTTTTGGATTTGGCACTCTCCCAGTGATATTTGTCACCATGCCTGGGTTGGTACCCCACGTCACCTGCGGGATGAGATCTGCGGCTCTGAGTTCAACTGTCCGGTCAAACTTCGCGCCGGGATCGGTGCAGAGATTTTTCCATGCCGCCACCGCACGCTCAAACATTTCCCCCTTGGGCGTGAACGGCCGTCCGCGCAGGTAGTCGAAAGTTTTCTCGTCGGGAGCGACCATGCCAGCGCGTGCGCCTGCCTCAATCGACATGTTGCACAGGGTCATGCGCCCTTCCATCGATAGCGAGCGGATCGCCGAGCCCGTGTATTCGATGACATACCCAGTACCGCCGGCTGTGCCGAGCTTGCCAATAATTCCCAGAATGATGTCTTTGGCCGTGCAGCGCTGGGGAAGCGTTCCTTCAACACGGACTTCCATCGTTTTCGCTGGATTCTGCAGCAAGCACTGCGTGGCAAGGACGTGTTCGACCTCACTGGTGCCGATCCCGAAGGCCAAGGCGCCGAACGCACCGTGGGTGGCAGTATGGGAGTCTCCACACACAATGACCATGCCCGGGAGTGTCAGTCCCTGCTCCGGACCGATAATGTGGACGATTCCTTGGCGGATGTCGTGCATATCGAAGAGAGGGACACCAAAGGTCCGGCAGTTTCCTTGCAAGGTCTCCACCTGTTTGGCGCTGACCAAGTCGGCAATCGGTTTGTCACGGTCAGTGGTTGGTACATTATGGTCAGGCACGGCGATGGCCGCGAGTGGACGTCGAGGTTTCCGTCCGGCAAGTTGTAGGCCCTCGAACGCCTGTGGTGAGGTCACTTCGTGGACCAAGTGGCGGTCCACATACAGGAGGCCCGTACCGTCGGGCTCGGTACGCACGACGTGCGCCTCCCAAATCTTTTCGAACATGGTCTTCGCGGCCATAGGGTGCTCCTTTGAATCAGACTGCTGTGAGAAGCTATACATTTCGCAGATTTGACCTAGGCTGGCAAGTCACCAAGGAGAAATGCTACTGTAGCAGCCTTATCTGATTGCGAAGAAAGGACGGGTCTGAGATCTATCTCATAGGAGGAACCCCATGGGTAGTGCATGGACCGTTGACGTGACCGAACAAGACTTCGAGAGTGCGGTGGTAGAGCGTTCGCACACCGTGCCAGTGGTTATCGACTTCTGGGCCCCTTGGTGCGGACCGTGTCGGGCGATCAGTCCGGTGCTAGAAAAGCTCGCGGACGAGCAACAGGGGAAATTCATCCTCGCCAAAATCAATGTCGATGAGAATCCCATGCTCGCTCAGGCATTCGGTATCCGCAGCATTCCGGCGATCAAAGCGGTCCGCAACGGCGCGATCGCTGCCGAGTTCCTCGGCGCCCAGCCTGAACCGGTAATCCGCCGCTTCATTGAGCAACTTTTGCCCTCCGAGGCTGAGGCGTTAGCCCAAGAGGGCACCCGTTTGGAAGAAGCGGGCAAGACCCAGGGTGCAGAGAGCCTCTACCGTGCCGCTTTAGCCAAGGAAGCGAACCAGCCACAAGCCCTCCTCGGCTTGGCACGCTTGCTCATTCAGCGTAGGGAAGAGGCTGACGCACTGTCCTTGCTCGAGCGAGTACCGCTCAACACCCCAGAATATGCCGCTGCTCAGCAACTCTCTGCGCAAATCCGGCTCAAGCAGAGTGGTGCCAGCGCCGGCGATGAACAAAAATACCGTGAGAAGCTTGCTGCCAATCCGAACGATGTTGAAGCGCGCTTCGATCTCTCGCAAGTCCTGGCCGCCTTGGGTCGTTACGAAGAAGCATTGATCGAACTGTTGGAGATCGTGAAGAAAGATCGCCAGTTCCGTGACGACGGCGCCCGCAAGGCGATGTTAGAAATCTTCGACGTGGTCGGCCCTCGCAGCGAATTGGCTGAGCATTATCGGTCGGAGTTGGCGAAGGTGCTTTTCAGTTAATACGGAAGAACGCGCATGCAAGCGATCAAAGTTGAGACGACAGTCGAGAAGGAAGGCGAATTGCACCTGACAAATCTTCCCGTCCATCCTGACCAGCGGGTAGAAGTGATCGTCCTCATACCCGAGGAAAATCTCTCTGTTCCGCCTGTCGCTCCGCCACAGGTTGACGGAGAGGAGTGGCAGAAATTGATCGAAACGATACGTCAAAGCGAGCCGCGCTTTCCCACACTAGATGAAGCGATGAACTTTTCCCGTGGGCGTTCATGATTCTCCTGGATGCAGACATCCTTCTTTCTTCTGACCTCAAAGTCCGCATGGAGTGCTCACTTCCCCCGCAACCGCTCGACAAAAGCCGCATGCTCGGCCGTCTCCAGTCCCTTCTGCAATTCGGCCAAAACTGTGGCTAAATCGCCAGCCAAGAGAGCCTGTACAGGCAAACGCAAACCGGGAAAAACCTGACTGTGAACTACGCCGGATTCATCAGGCGTGAGAGAAACATACTCATCCTGAACTAATCGGAACCAGTCTATTTGTTTGTCGTACACCCGCCAGACCACGTATTCCTGCACTCCATTACGGCGATAGACCCGCAGTTTTTCATGCAGATCGTAGGAGACGCTGCTGGCGGCAATTTCTATGATTAACTCAGGCGTGCCTTCGATATAGTCGTCTTCGGTGATGTGGGAGTATCCTCCGGCCGAGGATTCTAGCCGCAGCAGGGCACCAGGCTGGACCTCATTGTCGAGATCTAGACGAACTGTATCACTGTCAGTTCCATAAACACCTGGAGTTGCCGCACAGTAGGTGCCGAGCCAAACAACAATCCCTGCGTGTGGTTCACCGGAACCACGAAAACGTACGGATGACTGGATATACACGACACCATCGATCAGCTCAGCTTTCTTCAGGTTCGGTCTAGCTCGATACCGTCGCTCGAATTCATGTCGAGTCAGGTGATCTCCGTTTTCCAGGGGTGGAACCTCTGTTGGCATCACCGATGGTTGGATTACCTCAGAAACGCGTTGGCTCATAAAGTTACCTTCTTCGCCCCTGACTGATCTCACCAACGACCAAGAGGGTGCATAACAAAATCCTGGCTTGCGGGGAGAAGTCTACCGCAGGTAGGGGCACGGCATGCCGTGCCCCTACAACCTATGGGCCGTGACCAGGAAATTGATATGCACACCGACCAAGAGGCCATCAGGTGGGCGATGCCCACCCTACTTCTCTACTTTTCTTTGCTACCGACTCTGCTGAAAGCTGACAGCTGATCGCTGACCGCTTTCTTCACACCAACACCCACCGCTCCCCTTCCTGTCGCACTACACCCTCTTTCTTGAGTTTGTTGAGATGTGAGAGCACCGAGTTACCAGCGGCGCCATGGAGGAATTCGGGCACGTCGGCGTAGATGCGTTTCACCATAGCCGGAATTTCAGCGAGCCCAGCTTTCATGGCGTCGAGAATCTGCTGCTCACGTAACTCGCGGTGGGCAATGTAATCGCCAAGCTTCTTATACGGATCGCGAATCGCTGGACCATGCGCCGGATAAATCACCGCAAGGTCAAGCGAGAGCAGCTTGCGGAGCGAGGCCATATAGTCGATGAGGCCACCACCTTCTTCTGGCACCACTGTAGTACCCGCGCCCAACACCAAGTCGCCGGTGAAGAGGGCTTTTTCTTCTTCCAGGTAGTAGCACAAATGGTCACGCGCATGGCCCGGCGTGTGGATCGCGCGCAGTGTGGCACCCTCGGTCTCGATCCGCGCACCATCCTCAATATAGGTCAGCGGCAGGTTGTACACCTCGTCTTTGCCGGGCCAGGCTTTCTTCGACACTTTGAGATCACCAAATCGTGTTCGAACTCGGGTTGCGCCACCAATATGGTCCTGGTGCACATGGGTCAGGATGATCTCCTGCAGCTCAGTTGCACCCTTAGTTTCTGCCAACCCTTTCTTTAGCAGGGGATCGTAGACTTCCAGGCCAATACCAGTATCGAGCAGAATCGGTTGCTTGCTGGTGCCGATCAGGTAGGTGTTGGTGCCCGGCCCGGTAAATGGCCCTGGATTCTGCCCGAGCACAGTGGACACCCGTTCGCTCCAAATATCGAAATCAGGCATCCGCAGCCCAGCCATAGTGTCGGTGACGATACGAGTCGGTTGCGCCATTCCCTACCTCCCTAAAAGCGTCCGCGCGATGGTCTGGAGTTGAATGTTGGATGTCCCCTCGTAGATTTTGCCGATTTTGGAGTCACGGTAGAACTTCTCTGCCGGAAAGTCCTTGGTGTAACCAACCCCACCGAAGATTTCCAACGCTTGCGACGCTACCCGCTCGCCCACCTGTGAACAGAAATACTTAGTCATCGCCGCCTGCCGGACGAAAGATTGGCCACTCTCTTTGAGACGAGCGGCGTTATACACCATGAGGCGGCCAGCTTCGATTTCAGTGGCTAACTCGGCCAGTTGAAATTGGATGGCCTGGAAGTCCGAAATCGGTCGGCCAAACTGCCGTCGCTCCTTAGAATAGGCTAGGGCTGCCTCGAACGCCCCCTGGGCCAGACCGATCATCTGGGCGCCGATGCCGATGCGGCCTTCATCGAGGGTCTCGATCGCCACCTTGTAGCCCTGCCCTACCTCACCCACGACGTTCTCGCGCGGCACCTGCACGTCCTCGAGAATCAACTCGCAAGTCGAGCTCGCTCGAATCCCCAGCTTGTCCTCTTTCTTCCCGACACTGAAACCGGGGAAATCGCGTTCGACCACGAATCCAGTAATCCCCTTATAGCCTTTTGCCGGATCCGCGTTCGCGAACAGCAGGTAGAGACCAGCCTCGGCGCCGTTGGTGATCCAGAGCTTGCGCCCATTCAAGACAAACGTATCTCCTGCAGGACGCGCCTGAGTAATCATCGCAAACGCATCGCTTCCCGACCCCGGTTCAGACAAAGCGTAGGCCCCAACCACATCATGCGCCAACCGTGGGAGGAATCGCTCTTTTTGCGCGGGCGTGAGCCAACGTAGCAGTGCGTTATTAACCAGAGTGTTTTGGACATCCACACACACGGCGACAGACGGATCAACCCGAGCTAACTCTTCGATCGCCAGGATAGCCATGAAAAAACTTGATCCCGCTCCGCCATAGACAGGGGGGATTTCAATGCCCATCACGCCTAAAGAGAAAAGTTGATCAATCAGTGCACGCGGTAACTTGGCCGCACGGTCCATTTCCATGACGTGGGGTTTGACCTGTTTCTCAGTAAACTCCCGCACCATGTTCTGAAATAATTGCTCGTCCTCTGCGAGTGCTGTGAGTGGTACACGCATCTCTTGCCCGTCGGGCATACGGCTACCTCCTGGATGCATGAGATGACTGCATTCATTTCACGTTGCCCGCTCAGTGTCCAGACGCTATACTCGTTTGACCAACAGCGTGAGGGCGCCCGGCCGCGCGCTCCGGTGGAGGGACCGTGAGGAGAAACAGGAACAATGAAAATTGGTTTGATTTCCGATACCCACATTCCTGAAGCGATGCCCGAGTTACCGGCCCAGGTGCGCACCGTCTTCAGCGGTGTGGATCTGATTCTGCACGCCGGTGATCTGCACAGTCTTGACGTCTTAAACTGGCTGGAAGAAATTGCTCCGGTGCTGGCATGTCGGGGCAATGGGGATGATGGCTCTGGTGGCCGCCCGGTGGTGCCTGAAGACCCCCGCCTGCGCGATGCGGCAGTCGCCCCCTGTGCTGGCTTTACTATCGGTCTGGTGCACGATGTTTTGGACCCAGCAGAGTTTCCCAAGTGGTCAATCGAACGAACTATGGAGTTTTACTTTGGTCGCCGCACCGACTTAATCGTCTGCGGGCACACTCACGTAGAAAGCCTCAAACGTTACGGCGAAGTGTTGGTGATCAACCCAGGCAGTCCGACTTTTCCTCACAACTATTCGGCTCAACCCGGCACGGTCGCTGTCCTGACTCTGGAAGAGAATCGCGGCGGTGCAGTGACGGTCTATGATTTGAAGACGCTGGCGTCGTTATCAGGGTTGTCAGCAACGTTCTAGCGCAGTTCTCGATTGCATGCGTCCTGGTGGGGCAAGCATCTTGCCTGCATGATGAGCAACGCGGCCAAGATGGCCGCGCCACCAAAGCCCAAAAGGACACCTCTGGGTGAGAACTGCTGTAGAAGAGAACGTGCCTCGACAAGCTCAGCACGAACGATTGTCAATTCCGATCACCCTGAGCCTCTCGAAGGAGGATCGAAGGACCTACCGCCCGAAAGATCTTTCACCCTCCCAAACTGATCATCTCAATCTTTTTGTGCTCTTTGGGATCGTATCCAGTTGCAGAACGCAGAGCAGCGAGTCGTTCTTCCGAATAACGGTCTTTCCGCTTCAGCCAAATCGTGCTGATGACCTCTAGAATCTCTGCATCACCCGCTCCGCCACGCATGAGCTTCTTGAGATCGTAGCCCTGATTCGAGAAAAGGCAGGTCACAAACTTTCCATCAGCAGTGAGCCGTGCGCGCGTGCAGGTGCCACAGAATGGCTCAGTCACCGAAGCAATCACGCCAATGTCTCCACTGCCATCAAGGAATTGATAATCGACTGCAGGGGCACTGCCCTTCTCCCGGCCAACTTTGCGAAGGGGAAAGCGGGTGTTGATGACTTCCAGAATTTCCTTCTTGGAAACCATTTTTTCTGATTTCCACTCGTTGGCGTTGCCTACGTCCATATACTCAATGAAACGGATGGCGAATCCATGCTCATGGGAGAAGGTGACAAGATCAAGGATTTCGTCGTCGTTGACACCGCGCTCGATCACCGCGTTGATTTTGATGGGGGACAGGCCATGGCTTTTGGCCGCGAAAAGCCCTTCCAGGACCTTGTCCAGGTCGCCACGCTGGGTGATACGCCGGAAGCGCTCGGGTTTGAGGGAGTCGATACTCACATTAATCCGTCGCAAGCCAGCAGCTTGTAGGGCAGCCACTTTTTCTGTCAGCAGAGAACCGTTGGTCGTGAGGCAAATTTCAGGAGCGGACTCGAGCGCGGACAATTGCCCAATCAGTTTATGCAGATCTCTTCGGGCGAGCGGTTCGCCGCCGGTGAGACGGAGCTTCTCGACACCGAGCTGAACGAAAAGACGAGCAAGTCGGGCAATCTCTTCGAAAGAAAGGATCTCGCTTTTCTCCAGCCACTCGTACTCGTCCAGTGGCATGCAGTACGTGCAGCGGAAGTTGCATCGGTCCGTCACTGATATCCGCAGATCCCTGACCGGTCGATTGTACGTGTCACGTAGCATGTGAACTCTCAAATGCACCCTATTATAACCATTGCATCCTGTCAGCCAAGGCCAATTGGCGTATGCCTATAGCGTATGGCAAGAGCTACCTGCCATAGAGTGAGCGGAGCGAGCAAGCCAGAGACCATAGAGCGAACATAGTGAGCGAGCTATTTGCCCTCAGCAAACAACTCAATTTTCCCATACACTCCATCATACCCCGGTGCGATCCTCACTGCACCTCGGCGGACTTTCATGATGCCACGCAGAATACGCTCTGGGGTGCCGTCTGCCAGATCTTTCTCTTC
>CAZAYE010000053.1:5003-10550 GCA_964489255.1 uncultured Enterobacteriaceae bacterium | reverse complement strand
CTATACAGCTCAACGTGCAACCTCGAGAAGGAAAAGGGAAAGGCTACGCTGGTCGGTTACGGCGGGAGGGAAAGGTCCCGGGAGTTTTTTACGGCCCGCGAACGACCCCGTCTGTGGTCTGCATCGATTCGCGGGAATTTCGCACTAAATTCGCTGCGTTGGAAGGGTCACACCTGATCCAGATTCTCTCGCCGCTTCCCCAACTCAACGATAAGGTGGCGATTCTCAAAGAGATCCAGCGCGATCCAGTCACTAGCGAACTCTTGCACCTCGATTTCTACGAGGTCGATATCAACAAGCCGCTGCAGACCACTGTCCCCCTACATTTCACTGGGAAAGCTCAGGGAGTCACCGCTGGAGGCATCCTGCAACCCTTGCAACGCGACATCACAGTCGAGTGCTTGCCACGGGACATCCCAGAGTTTATCGAAGTGGATGTTTCGAGTCTGGGCATTCATGACGCTATTCACGTAGTGGATCTCGTTCTCCCTCCTGGCGTCCAGGCGATATATGATGCGAACGTCCCTGTAGTAATCGTAGTGGCGCCTACGGTCGAAGCGAAGCCGGTTGAAGCTGTAGCAGAAGGTGCAGTGCCAGCGGAAGGGGCGGCGCCAGTAGAAGGGGCGGCGCCAGTGGAAAGCGAGAAGAAGTAAACAGCCCTCAGCCATCAGCTTTATGAAAAAAAGAAACGGAGAAACGGGGAAAGGGAGAATCGGAGAAATAATTCTTGACTCACCGATTCCCCGGTTCTCCGGTTCACCGATTCTAATTTTCTAGCATGCGTGTCGTCATAGGTCTTGGCAATCCCGGGCTGGAATATCGGAAAACGCGTCATAATGTCGGCTTCTGGGTGGTGGATCGGCTGGCCGAACGTTGGGGAGTACAACTCTCACGCAAGACTTTTCTGTCTCAGACCGGAGAAGCCTTTTGGCGAGGCGAGAAGATCATCTTGGTCCAGCCCCAGACCTACATGAACCGGAGCGGCGAGGCGGCAATTCGAGTGCGAGATTTTTACCATCTTGGGTTGCCTGACTTTGTTGTGGTTCATGATGATCTCGATTTATCTTTAGGCCGGATACGGATTAAGCGTGGAGGTGGAGGCGGCGGGAACCGTGGAGTCATCTCGTTAATCGCAGAACTAGGAGGCAAAGATTTTCCCCGGGTCAAAATCGGTGTTGGCCGACCTCCTGGGAGGCAGGACCCAGCCGATTTTCTCCTCCAGCCCTTTACTCCGTTGGAGGAAGCGTCTATCCTTCCGGCGGTGGAGCGGGCGGCTGAAGCCGTCGAAGTCTTGTTAAGTGACGGCCTGGAGAAGGCGATGGCAGTTTTCAATGGAATCGGCCAGGACGCAACGAGCGAGAAGACCATTGTGTAGCTTGGAGGGCTGCATGCCAAATTATGAGACACTCTGTATTTTCCACCCCGAATTACCCGAGGCTCGGATCAAGGAACTGACTGCCTGGATGCAGAAGATTCTCGAGGGGGCGCAAGGATCGGTACTCCAGGTAGAAGAGTGGGGCATGCGAGATCTGGGTTTCCGTCTCAAGAAACAACGGCGAGGGCATTATGTACGTGTTGAGCACGATTCCTCACCTCTCGCGCTGAAGGAATTGGAGCGAAACCTTCGGTTAAGCGAAGACGTGCTGCGATTCTTGTCCGTACGCTTAGCTGCCCCTCTGCCAGTTCAGGCCTCTGCCCCCTCCTCAACTGCTTCTGCTGCCCCTGTTGAAACCAGTGTCGAAGAGCAGCAGTGATCCCCCGCTGAAAACACAGTTGGGGTATAACAAGGTCATTTTTCTTGGTCGTCTAGGTCGATCGCCGGAATTGCGACAGACCCCGCGAGGTACGGCGGTGTGGACCTCTTCTCTTCTCCGGCGAGTCTCAGGGAGAAGGCAAAGGAGAGATATCCTCATCCATACGCTGGAGCAGTATGCAGTAGAATAAAGGATAACCAATATGCCAAGAGCAACCAGACCAGAAAGGGGAAAGCCCAAGCGGAATGTGGCGACCGACGACAAATTTCCTGCCCGCCGTCGCTTGCGCCGTAAAGTGTGCCGGTTCTGCGCCGATAAGAGAGCAGTCATTGACTACAAAGAAACCCGTACGCTCGGAGACTTCGTCACCGACCGGGGAAAGATCATTCCCAGCCGCGTTACCGGCACCTGCACGTGGCATCAGCGCAAGCTGGCTGCTGCGATCAAGCAGGCTCGCTCGATCGCGCTGTTACCCTATGCAGCCGTGAGGATCTAAGGACGTGAAACGTAAGGCGTCACCCGTCAAGGAAAGGTCGTTGGCTTACTCATTACGTTTTAATGTTTTACGTCTTGTCTTTCATCGCGTGCTGCCGTAAATAAAGACCTTTATGGAAATCATTCTGCAAGAAAACGTAGAAAACCTCGGTCACATTGGTGATATTGTTAAGGTGCGAGACGGCTACGCTCGCAACTATTTGCTGCCCCGCGGTCTGGCCCTCGAAGCCAGCCGTCGTAACCTCCGCATGCTGGAACATCAAAAGCGCCTGGTGGCAGCGAAAAAAGAGCGCGACCAGAAGCAAGCCCAGTCTCTGAATCAGCAGCTTGCTGCCTTGACGCTCGTGATCTCAGCCCGGGCTGGCGAGGAAGATCGGCTGTTCGGTTCAGTCACCAACCAGGACATCGAAAAAGCCCTCCAAGCGCAGGGCGTCACCGTTGACCGGCGGAAGATCCTGCTCGAAGAACCAATCAAGCAACTGGGAACCTACACGGTTCCTGTGCAATTGAGTGGTGGGGGACGCGGGAATGTCACCGTACAGGTCGTCCGTGAAGCCTGAAGTGAGCGTTTTTCTTGTTTTTCTTGACACTACATGGGAAAATTGGTACGCAGCAGGCGAGTGACATGGTTGGACGGATTACAGGCACGTAGCTCAGTGGGAGAGCACTTCCTTGACGCGGAAGGGGTCGGCGGTTCAATCCCGCCCGTGCCTATACCTTCGGGTACGGTTGACAAGGCCTGAGGGCAAATCGCCATCAGGCTAAAGCCTCCTGCCGGAAAAAGAGGGAGTAAGGCATCACGCGAAGATGCCTTTTTTATTTTCTTATGAGCGTGAGTGCTCAACATATCGCTGTTATTTTGCCAGGAGGAGAAAAATGCACAGTCCCCGCCGGTACCCCGCTGGGCCAACTTCTGCCAAACGGGACTCAGGCGATCGCCGCGCAAGTCAATGGTAAAGTCGTTGACTTGTCTTATCCGTTGACGGCTGAGGGTGAGATCAAGCTTGTCTCACCCTCCTCGCCCGAGGGGTTGGAGGTCCTCCGCCACTCCAGCGCCCATTTAATGGCGCAGGCAGTGAAGCGACTCTTCCCCAACGTGCAGATCACTATTGGGCCAGTAATCGAAAACGGCTTCTATTACGACTTCAAACATGAGCGTGCCTTTACTCCTGAAGATCTGGAACAAGTCGAAGCCGAGATGAAGAACATTGTCGCCGAGAACCTCACGGTCACCCGCGAAGAGGTCCGGCGTGACGATGCCGTCCGGTTGTTCCGCGACCTGGGCGAGTACTACAAGGCGGAGATCATTGAAGGCATCCCGGCTGACGAAGTGATTTCTCTCTATCGCCAAGGCGAATTCGTCGATCTGTGCCGTGGCCCTCACGTGCCCTCAACCGGCCGCATCCCCGCCTTTCGCCTGACCAGCATAGCTGGAGCCTACTGGCGGGGTGATGCGCGCAACGAACAACTCCAGCGTATATACGGCACCGCATGGGCGAGCACTAAGGACCTGGAGGCATATCTCCGACGTCTAGAGGAAGCTAAGCTGCGCGATCACCGCCGGCTTGGTCAAGCGTTAGACCTCTTCTCACTCCATCCGATTGCCCCGGGTTCACCATTTTTCCATCCTAAGGGTTCTATCGTCTACAACATCCTGGTTCAGTACATCAGGAGTCTGTACGGGCGTTACGGATACACGGAGGTCATCACCCCGCTTATCTACAAGACTGACCTGTGGAAGACTTCGGGACACTATGAGGCCTTCCACGACGACATGTTTCTGATGGAGATCGACAAGGAGGAGTATGGCGTTAAGCCCATGAACTGCCCGGGCCACTGCTACCTCTTCGCCACCCGGAAGCATTCCTATCGCGACCTCCCCATTCGTTATGCCGACTTCAGTCGCCTGCACCGCTTCGAGCCCTCGGGGACGCTTGCTGGCTTGACGCGGGTTCGCTCGATGGCGCAGGACGACGCGCATATCTATTGTACTCCCGAGCAGCTCGACGACGAGCTGCAACGCTTCGTTACCATGGTGAAGGAAGTCTATAGCGTCTTTGGCTTCGATCGGATCGAGGTGACCCTGCAGACGCGACCCGAAAAGTTCCTCGGGCGTATCGAGCTCTGGACTGCGGCTGAGGCCGCTCTCCGGCGCGTCCTTGAGCAGGAGGGATACGCGGTTACCATACTGCCAGGCGAAGGAGCGTTCTACGGCCCGAAGATTGGCTTTGACTTCCGCGACGTGCTTGAGCGCTCTTGGACACTTGCCACGGTACAAATCGATTGTGCCATGCCCGAGCGGTTCGGGCTCACGTATGTGACGCCAGAAGGCAGTGAGGCAACCCCTGTCATGTTGCACAGGGCGGTGCTAGGCTCGATCGAACGTTTCATCGCCATCCTGCTTGAGCAGTGTGGCGGCAACTTGCCTTTATGGCTGGCGCCAGTGCAGGTTAAGGTCTTGACTATTACCGATGGCCAAGCTGAGTATGCCCGCAAGGTCCACGCGCAGTTCCTCCAGGCGGGAATTCGCAGTGAGTTAGACCTGCGCAACGAGAAACTTGGCTACAAGGTACGTGAAGCCGAAGTGCAAAAAGTGCCATACATGGTCGTCATTGGCGACAAAGAAGTGCGCACAGCGACAGTTGCGCCGCGGGGCCGCAAGGGCGAGAAGATCCCGTCCTTGTCGGTTGAAGAGTTTATCGCCCGTTTGGTTACTGGGCACGTGCCGGGAGGTGGGTCATAGTCAAAGAAGCAGGAGTCCGGATTAATCAGCAGATCCGCGCGCGCGAAGTGCGGGTCATAGATCCCGAAGGGAAACAGCTCGGGATCATGCCCTTAGGGGAAGCGTTGCGCTTGGCTGAGAGCAGAGAACTCGATTTGGTGGAGGTGTCACCAACTGCGGCGCCGCCAGTCTGCCGGATCATGGACTATGGCAAGTTCCGCTACCTGCAAAAGAAAAAGGTCCAGGAGTCGCGTAAACACCAGACTCAGGTGTTGGTCAAAGAAGTCAAACTGGGCTCGCGTACCAGCGAGCATGATATCGACTTCAAGGTCAACCACATTCGCCGCTTCCTGGAAAAGAAACAGCGCGTCAAGGTATCGGTTTTCTTCCGTGGCCGTGAGATCACCCACCCTGAAATCGGCAAAGAGATGTTAGGGAAAGTGGTCGAAAAAGTACAAGACATCGGTACCACGGAAGGACAAGCCCGGTTAGAAGGACGCAATATGTCGGTCTTGGTAGTGCCGAGGTAACTCATTATGCCAAAAATAAAAACTCGCCGCGGCGCGGCGAAACGCT
>CAZAYE010000053.1:0-4993 GCA_964489255.1 uncultured Enterobacteriaceae bacterium | reverse complement strand
GTCTGGCCAAGCGTATCGAAGGCGACGCTTCGCTCACGGGCACCGGCCAGGTGCGCCGTAAGCGTGCCTATCTGCGGCACATTCTTTCTACCAAAACTCGCAAACAGAAACGGCGCCTCCGTCAGCCCACGCTCGTGGCCGCCACGGATGCGAAGGCAATCAAACGCCTGATCCCGTACCTGTAGGTCTGAAGGAGACATTTCTATGCCACGCGCAAAACGCGGCTTTAAAGCACGGCGGCGCAGGAAAAAAATCCTCAAACTGGCCAAGGGCTTTACTGGCGGTCGGCGCCGTCAGTACCGCCAAGCCCGCGAAACAGTCGAGCGCGGCTTAGTGTACGCTTACCGCGATCGTCGAACGAAAAAACGCATGTTTCGCCGATTGTGGAACATCCGTATTAATGCCGCGGCTCGGCTCAACGGACTCAGCTACAGTCGCTTGATCCATGGTTTGAATCAAGCGCAAGTTGTGCTCGATCGAAAAATGCTGGCTGCTCTTGCTGTCCATGATCCACAAGCGTTCTCCGCCGTGGTGAATCTCGCGAAAGAACACCTGGCGGCGGCAGCTTAACAAGCAATTAGCTTTTAGCTCTTAGCTTTTAGCTACAGATTATGGAAAATAGGACAACCCTGAACTGCCTGCACCAAAGCGGAGAGAGACAAACTCACTATTTAGCCACTTCTTAGCTGATAGCTAATAGCCAATAGCTAACAGCCTGTGTTTGTTCTATGGAAACTGACCTGACGCGCATCCGTGATGAAGCCTTCGTCGCACTCGAGACCTGCCGAGATGAGGCAGATATTGAAGCAGTACGGGTGCGTTTCCTGGGGCGGAAAGGTGAGCTCACCGCGGTACTGCGCGGTCTTGGGGCCTTGCTCCCAGAACAGCGTCGGACCATTGGTGAGACGGCGAATCAAATCAAAACCCAGCTCGAAGAGCGCCTGACCGCTCTCCACACTCGCTTGCAAGAGGAACAACTCACCCGCAGTCTCGCCGCCGACCGCATCGATATCACCCTCCCAGGCACCCAACGGCCGCGCGGTTCGTTGCACCCGCTGTTACAAGTCCTCGATGATACCATCGCTATTTTTACCGCCATGGGGTTCGAGGTGGCTCGAGGTCCGGACATCGAGGACGATTACCACAACTTTGCCGCCCTCAATATTCCGACTGATCACCCAGCCCGGGAAATGCAAGACACCTTTTTCATCGCGCCTGAAGTCGTCTTGCGCACTCACACCTCGCCGGTCCAAATCCGGGTCATGGAGAGTCGCAAACCACCTCTACAGATTATCGCTCCAGGTGCGGTGTATCGCTGTGACGATGATATTACCCACTCACCGATGTTCGTCCAGCTCGAAGGCTTGATGGTTGGGAAGGACATCTGCTTCGCGCACCTCAAGGGAGTGTTAACCGCTTTCATTCACACCCTCTACGGTCCAGATACACCGGTGCGCTTCCGCCCCAGCTACTTTCCCTTCACTGAACCGAGTGCAGAAGTTGACATCGGCTGTGTAATTTGTGGAGGGAGTGGAACAGCCTGCGTGGTGTGCAAAGGTAGTGGTTGGCTGGAAGTCTTGGGCTCAGGCATGGTTCACCCCAATGTGTTCCGGGCAGTAGGGTACGACCCTGAAGAAGTCTCAGGGTTCGCCTTTGGGATGGGGATCGACCGTATTGCCATGCGTAGATACGGAATTGACGACATCCGGTTGTTCTACGCGAATGACCTGCGATTTTTACGACAGTTCTAAGGAGAGAGGCGACCGGTCGCGTCTCTCCAGTTTAGATCGGGAATATGTGCTGAATGAAAGTCACGTGCAACTGGCTCCGCGAGTTCGTTTCTATCGAATTGCCACTCAGCCGTTTGGCTGAGCGGCTGGCTATGGCCGGCTTTGAGGTTGAGGGGCTCAGCGAGCAGGGAGCCGAGCCGGTCACGGTTGCCCAGATCGTCCGCCTCGATCCCCATCCCCAGTCTGACCACCTCGTTGTCTGCTCTGTCACTACTGGTGGCGAGGCCATGCCGGTCGTGTGTGGGGCGACGAACATGCACGCAGGTGATCGCGTCGCCTTTGCCCCGGCAGGAACCAGCTTGCCCGGTGGACAGGGGGTCGAGCGTATCGAGATCCGGGGACAGCTTTCTTGTGGCCTGCTCTGTTCGGAAGCCGAACTTGGTCTTTCCCAAGATCATAGTGGACTGCTGATTTTGTCGGCGGACGCGCCACTCGGAGCACCCCTGTTTTCCTTCCTCGGCTTACGCGACACCATCCTGGATATTGCTGTTACTCCCAATCGGGGCGACTGTCT
Organism: uncultured Enterobacteriaceae bacterium; assembly: GCA_964489255.1. Lineage (GTDB taxonomy): Bacteria > Desulfobacterota > Binatia > Bin18 > Bin18 > CAZAYE01. Next base: position 2,689 of record CAZAYE010000053.1, on the reverse strand, counting down.
CAGCGTTCTGGGGCTCGCCCGAGAAATCGCCGCGCTGACCGGAGTATCTCTCCATGGCGAGAAACTCCGCATACGGGAACGGGGAGGAGCCATTACTGAGCAAGCCCGCGTAGGGATCGGAGATCCTGATTTGTGTCCGCGTTACGCGGCTCGAGTGGTGAGTGGCGTGCATATAGGGCCCTCACCGACCTGGATGCGTTGGCGCTTGGAGGCAGTGGGCCTCAGGCCACTCAACAATCTTGTCGACGTGACGAATTACGTGATGATAGAATGTGGCCAACCACTGCACGCCTTCGATCTTTCCTCTCTGGCTGGAGCAGAAATCATCGTCAGACGGGCACATGACATCAAGACGCTCAGAACTTTAGATGGCCAGGAGCGAGTGCTCGCGCCGGACGATCTGTTGATCTGCGATCGAGACCGGGCCGTAGCAATCGCCGGTATCATGGGCGGCGAGAACTCCGAAGTGCGGGAGCAGACTACCACCGTGCTATTGGAGAGTGCGTATTTTGTCCCGGAAACCGTCCGGCGGACCGCCCGCAGATTAGGACTACGGAGTGAAGCCTCGTACCGTTTTGAGCGTGGAGTGGATCCCCAGGGAACCGTGCTGGCGCTGAACCGCGCGGCTGCACTGATTACTCAACTCGCTGGCGGCCAAGTGAGTCGTGGCGTTATCGATGTCTGTCCGCAACCGTTACTGCCTGGGCAAATCCCCTTGCGGGCTCAGCGAGTGACGAGCTTTCTCGGCACCACGGTTGAAGCCTCGGAGATCGAGCGGCGTCTCCGCACTCTCGGCATGGCTCTCAGACGAGAACGCCGTGGTACCTGGCGTGTCACCGTGCCTTCTTATCGTGCAGACCTGACTCAAGAAGCAGATCTGATTGAGGAGATCGCCCGGCTCAGAGGGTATGAGACGATTCCCACGCTGCTTCCACGCTCAGAGGTTCAAGAGAAAAAACCAGATCAGGACAGCCTTTGGAGCAAACGGATACGTGCCTGCTTAGCCGCTCAGGGATTGGCAGAAATGCTGAACTTGAGCTTCACCTCGGCGCGTCTGAACGCCCTCTTTCCTGGACTCACCCCTGGATCTGCGCCTGTGGCACTTGTGAATCCTCTGTCCGCCGAAGACGCAGAGCTGCGTCGCAGTCTGCTCAGCAATCTCATCCGTGCCCTTCAGCTCAATCTGCGACAAGGTGAATCTGGAGTGACCGTTTTCGAACTGGGAAAAGTATTCGGCAAAGGGGACGGCTCGTTAGTCATGGGGCAAAAACAGGAGCGATTCAGCCTGGCTGGAGTTCTGTACGGGAACTGGCCGGTAACTGGTATTGGCCAGGAAGGACAACGCCTCAATTTCGCTGATCTCAAGGGCATACTCGAAACGTTATGGCTGGAATTGCACTATGGAGTGCCCGTGCGGTGGAATCGCGCCAGTGAAGTCGCTTTTCTCCACCCGGGGAAGGCAGCCGTGCTGTCAGCCAATGGCGCAACTCTTGGCGTAGCAGGCGCACTGCATCCGACCCTGTGCGCAGAATTGGGGCTGAGCGAGACGCCCTGGGTGTTCGAACTGGACCTCGACGCCTTGCTGCGTGGTGCACGTCTCGTTACCTCTTACCAGCCCCTTCCTCGCTTTCCTGCCGCCGTGCGCGATGTCGCCCTTGTCGCTGACAACGAACTCCCGGCCCAGGCAGTGGTTGACGCCGTGAATGCTCTTGCGAATCCGCTCATTGTGAAAATGCGTTTGTTTGACCTCTACCACGGAGATCCGATCCCTGCCCATAAGAAGAGTCTAGCCTATTCTATCGCATACCGGGCAACGGACCGGACGCTCACGGCGGAGGAAGTCAATACCCTGCATGCTCAAGTAGTTCAGCACCTTGTACAAACGTTGGGGGTTGAGGTCCGCGCCTGAATAGCTAAAAGTGATGGGGAGGACTACAGAGGGGGAGTCTGACATGACTAAAGCGGATATTGTCGAGCGTATTTATGAGAAAGTCGGTTTCTCAAAAAAAGAAGCGACCGATGTAGTGGAATCAATCTTCGAAATTATCAAAGGACATCTTGAACAAGGCAAAAAGGTCAAGATCTCCGGGTTCGGCAACTTTGTGCTGAACACCAAACGCCCGCGCAAAGGCCGCAATCCGCAGACCGGGGAGGAAATTGTGATTTCCGGCCGTCGCGTGCTCTCGTTTAAGCCTAGCCCGGTCCTGAAAAAAGCTATTAATCCGCTTTAGTTTAGGTATGCCGTGGGTCAGGTCGAGCTGCCAAACAAGCTCTACTTTCGGATTGGCGAGGTTGCCAGGATCGTCGGGGTCAAACCTTACGTCCTGCGCTACTGGGAGACCGAATTTCCCGTACTCCGACCAGGAAAGACGCCCTCCCGGCATCGGCTCTATCGCCGCAGAGACGTTGAAATCCTTCTGGAAATTAAACATCTCCTGTACGAGGAAGGGTTCACAATCGCGGGCGCCAAGAAACGCTTAAAAGAGCGCGAAAAAGATGAATCTCCTGCTCCCGCGCCACAAACTGATTACCTGGAAGAGCTTCACGCGATTCGGGAGGACCTCCGCGCACTCCATAAGACTCTTTGCGAGAAACCTCGTTAATCCGTAGAGCAACCGTAAGAGATTGCAACGCAGGAAAAAAGAAAGTGGAGGGAGGACGGGTGATGCGATGGATGATCATAGGAGGA
>CAZAYE010000052.1:0-10640 GCA_964489255.1 uncultured Enterobacteriaceae bacterium | reverse complement strand
GCGTAAGGTCGAGGCCATCGTGCGCGCGGAAATGAACCGCGCCGGCGCGCAAGAGATTCTCATGCCTGCGATCTGCCCGGCCGAACTCTGGCAAGAGAGTGGACGCTGGGACCAGTACGGCAAAGAGCTCTTGCGCCTCAAAGACCGCCACGACCGCGACTTCTGCTTTGGTCCAACTCACGAAGAAGTCATCACTGACATCGTGCGGCGGGAGTTGCGCTCCTATCGCGATTTGCCCATGAATCTTTACCAAATTCAGACCAAGTTTCGCGACGAGGTGCGGCCACGTTTTGGTCTGATGCGCGGGCGTGAGTTCATCATGAAGGACGCCTACTCCTTCCATACCGATTTTGCCGACTTTCAGCGCGAGTATCAGAACATGCAGGCCACCTATCAGCGTATCTTTGACCGCTGTGGTCTCACCTACCGTCCAGTTGAGGCTGACACTGGCGCCATTGGTGGCACGATATCCCATGAATTTCAGGTGCTGGCTGATTCTGGTGAAGATACGATCGTCAGTTGTGACAAATGCGGCTATGCTGCCAATGTCGAGAAGGCTGAACTGGCGAACAGTCCGGAGTCCGGAGTCCGGAGTCCGGAGTCCCGCCCCACCTCTCTCCTGAGTAAGGTACATACGCCAGAGCAGAGAACGATTGATGAAGTCTCTACGTTTCTGGGCGAACCTCCGGAGCGTTTCGTTAAAACGCTTCTCTACGTTACGGATACCGGTGCCGTCATTGCCGCTCTGATTCGTGGCGATCACCAACTCAGCGAACCCAAGCTCAAAACCGCCTTGGGCTGTCAATGGGTCGTCATGGCGGATGAAGAAACCGTAGTGCAAGCAACTGGCTCATCAATTGGCTTTGCTGGACCGTTGGGCGTGAAAGCGATGCTGATCAGTGACTGGGCATTACACGGCGCCAAAGGACTGGTGTGCGGAGCCAATGAGCGTGACTACCATCTGACCGGGCTTGATCAAGAGCGCGACCTGCCCACCCTCCGCTTTGCTGATCTTCGCCAGGCGCGCGCTGGCGACCCGTGCTCGCGGTGCCAAGGGGGGGTGTTCACAGCCCATCGTGGCATCGAAGTCGGACAGACTTTCTATCTCGGCACAAGGTATAGCAAGGCGCTCAATGCCACCTATCTCGATGCGCAGGGACAGGTGCACCCCATGGAAATGGGGTGCTATGGCATCGGCATCACCCGCACCGTGGCCGCGGCGATCGAGCAGCATCACGACGAGAACGGCATTATCTGGCCAGCTCCCTTGGCGCCGGCAGACGCGCATATCGTGCCAGTGAATTGGAACGATGCAGCCATTCGCCACACCGCCGAGGAGCTCTATGCGAAGTTGCTCGCTGCTGGAGTGGACGTTCTGCTCGACGACCGCGATGAGCGCCCAGGTGTCAAATTCAAAGATGCCGATCTCCTAGGCATCCCGCTCCGTGTGACCATTGGCAGTAAAACGCTCGCCCGCGGTATGGTCGAACTGAAACATCGCCCTGACACCCACCCCACCGAAGTGCCACTCGGGCAGGTGGTGGACGCTATCGTTGGCGAGAGCAAAGGAGGAGCGCAAGGGTGAATCTCGCTTGGCCGTTTCTCTCCTCACGCCAAAACGAGGCGAAACAGCGCCTGATCTTCGCCTTGGATGTCGCCTCATTGGCTGAGGTCAAGGAATACGTCTTACTGCTCGTCGATGAAGTCGGCCTCTTTAAAGTGGGGAAGCAGCTCTTTTTGCACGGTGGACCGCAAGTTGTGCGCCTGATTCATGAGAAAGGAGGACAGGTATTCCTCGATCTCAAGTTTCATGACATCCCTCGCACGGTCGCGAAGGCCGGGGTCGAGGCCACCCGTCTGGGCGTGCGGATGTTTAACCTCCATGCTTCCGGCAGCCTGGAGATGATGCGCCACACGGTGACCGAAGTAAACAAGGTGTGCAGGGCAGAAAACTTGCGCCGTCCTAAGATCCTCGCCGTGACCGTACTGACGAGTCTGAGTAAAGAGGACCTGAAACGTACCGGCGTGGTTACCGGCGTGGAGAATCAGGTCGTGCGTTTAGCCAAACTTGCGAAGGAAGCAGGAATGGACGGTGTGGTCGCTTCGCCTCTGGAAGTTGCCCGGATTCGTCGTGAGTGCGGGAAGAATTTTCTTCTGGTTGTCCCTGGTGTTCGCTCGCAGGGAGAATCCTGGGACGATCAAAAGCGCGTACTCACCCCTGAGGAAGCAATGCGAGCCGGAGCGGACTACCTGGTTGTCGGGAAACCAATCCGCGACGCCAAGGAGCCGCGGGAGGCAGCACAGCAGATCATCAGTGAAATGGAACAAGGTATCGCTTCTGCGTCAGGCCGCACGGTTTCTCTCTTTCGCGGTGGAGCCACACGCTGATGAAGAGACGCTTTTCTTGACAGGGCGGTTGAGGCTCGCTAACAACTGGCCCCGAGGAGGCGAACACCATGTCTGATAGTTTGAAGTTTACCGAGGATCACCTCTGGGTCCGGGTCGAAGGGAAACAGGCACAAATGGGCCTCTCTGAATATGCGCAAGCTGAACTGGGAGAGGTGATCGCCATTGAACTCCCCGATGTGGGGGACACCTTGGAAAAGGGCGAGAGCTTTGGAGAAGTTGAATCAATCAAAACCGTCTCTGATCTGATCGCACCAGTAAGCGGAACGGTTTTAGCGGTGAATGCCGAACTCGAGGACCATCCCTCCCTGGTCAACGAAGATCCCTATCACGAAGGGTGGCTGGTAGAGATTGAACTGAGGGACAGGAATGAAATCGAAGACCTCATGGACCCAGACGAATATGAAGAATTTGCCAGTGAATGAAAAACACTGGAGGCCGGGCTCAGCCAAGTTGTCTGCGGTTGAGCGTCACCACAGCAGGTTACCCGGACACGGTAACAGCTCACACAGAGAATGACTGTCTACCGTATCGGAGCGCTGAGCGGATCACGAAAGCGATAAACGAATTCTCCTTGCCGAACAAAACCGAGTTCCTCACGCACTACTTTCTCTAAAAATTCGTCGTCAGTCTTCAATCGGGCAATGCGGTCACGGAGTTCCGCATTCTCGCGTGCTAAGGTGAACGCTGCTGCCTCGAGCGCCCGTTGTTCCTGACGCAGTTCTTGTAAATGAAGGAAACTATGTTGCCCAACCAGGGTCGAGGCGGCAAGCAGTGCATAGAGAGCAAGGGTTCCCGGCAGCCAGAGCCGTTTCAAGATGTACATAACAATGCGGAGGATTATACTGAGCTCGCACGCCTGGAGCAACTCACAGCCGGGCGAGGAAGAGAGAGAGAGAGACACAGCTATGAAGATCAAAAAAGTCATCGGTCGAGAAATTCTCGATAGCCGCGGGAATCCGACGGTCGAGGTAGAGGTGGTACTTACCGGCGGCGTATGGGGCCGGGCAGCGGCACCGTCCGGTGCCTCGACTGGCGCGCACGAAGCCTGGGAACTCAGAGACCAAAACAAGAAGCGTTACGGCGGCAAGGGTGTGCAAAAAGCCGTAGACAATGTGAACCGCCGCATTGCCCCCAAGTTGGTCGGCAAAGACGCCCGTCAACAACAGCAGCTCGATCAGTTACTCCTGGATCTAGACGGCACTGCGAACAAGAAGCGCCTGGGCGCCAATGCCTTGATTGCTACGTCTTTGGCCATCGCCAAGGCCGCGGCCGCGGCTGCAGGCCTGCCCCTGTACCGTTCGCTTGGCGGCACGCGGGCACGGACCTTGCCGGTTCCATTGCTCAATGTCCTTAACGGTGGCGTACACGCCTCAAATAATATCGATATCCAGGAGTTTATGATTGTCCCAGCCGGCGCACGCTCCTTCCGTGACGCCCTGCGGATCGGCGCCGAGGTGTTCGCTTCGCTCAAGCGCCTCTTGCAGAGCAAAGGATTGACAACAGCGGTGGGAGACGAAGGAGGGGTTGCACCGGATCTGCGTTCCACTGAAGAAGCAATCGAGGTGCTCCTTGAAGCGATTACTCGCGCGGGGTATCGGCCCGGCAGTCAGGTGTTCCTCGCTCTCGATGTCGCAGCAACGGAATTATACGAGAATGGCACGTACGTGTTCCACAAAGCCGGAGGCCACACTCGGAGTGCGGCTGACTTAGTGGAAATGTACCGTAGCTGGGCCGCTCAGTATCCGCTGGTATCCATAGAAGACGGCCTCGCCGAAGATGATTGGGACGGGTGGCAGCTGCTCACTAAAGAATTAGGGAGCAAACTCCAACTCGTGGGCGATGACCTTTTTGTGACCAACCCTACCCGCCTCGCGCGTGGGATCGAAGTTGGCGCGGCCAATGCGATCCTGGTCAAGGTCAATCAAATCGGAACGTTGACGGAAACCCTGGAGACGGTCACGCTGGCCCAAGCGCGAGGATATGCTCCGGTGATTTCTCATCGTTCTGGTGAAACTGAAGACGCGACCATTGCTGATCTTGCGGTCGCCCTCAACGCTGGCCAGATCAAGACTGGCAGTGTCTGTCGCGGCGAGCGGACGGCGAAATATAACCAGTTGTTACGTATCGAAGAAGACCTCGGGACGCGTGCCGTGTATCCAGGAAAGCAAGTGTTCGCTGCGCGTCGGTGAAAAAAATTTTGCGCGCGGTCGATTTTTTCTTGCGGAAGCAAGAGTGATCTGATACAAAGAACGACACATGGACCTCCACCTCGCAACATCATCGAATTCACATCTCTAGGGGTTCCCACAACCTTGAATCCGGAGGTCATCGAGAAAAGGCCCGCAAACGGGCCTTTTCTTTTTTGCTGAGCTATGGAAAGACGCCTCGCTTCCCTCCGCGCCGAGGTGAGCGTGCCCGAACGGAACAAGTTCACCGCTCCCCTCTTGCTCCTTCACGGTCTGTGGTCCGGCAGTTGGATGTGGCAGGAGGTCGCCGGCGCACTCTCACAGCGCGGTTGGGAGTGTTGGGCAGTGGACCTCCGTGGTCGGCCAGGGAGCAAACCTGCAGACCCTATTGGCGGGGTGCGGCTAGAAGAATACGTCGAAGATGTCGTTGAGGCGGCCCAACATCTTTGGGCTCCACCAATCATCTGGGGACACGACCTCGGTGCGCTCCTCGCACTCTTCGCCGCGACACGTCTTAAACCGCGAGCTCTGATTGGTCTTGCTCCTCTGCTCCCTCACTCATGGGTCGCGGATGGGCGCCCGCCAGCCCCGCTCGTGCGTCTTGCTGCTGTCCCTGCGTTGTTGTGGGGTCGTCCACTTCCTCCCCCGCGTCTGGCTATGGCCTGTAATTTTCTCTTCCAGAGTTTGCCACCTTCGGTACAAACTCACCTGCACGCACATCTGCAACCCGACTCCGGTACCGTCGCACGTACTCTCACTCGCAGTCAGGTACCGTTTTCAACAATAGCAATCTCGTGCCCGATCCTCATTGTTAGCGGTGACATAGATCGCATGAGTTCGCCGACCACCGTCCACTGGCTGGGAGACCGCCTGCGCGCAGAACAGCGCATTTATCCAGGGCAAGGACACTGGCTCCTCGCCGGTGGACAGCGGACAAAGCTCGTCAGCGACCTCCACCGCTGGCTCATCATGACGTTCGGCGAGGCGCTCTTGGTGCCTCAAGAAAGTGAAGAGTGAAAAATGGAGAGTGAAGAATGGCAATCTATCAATTCTTCACTCTTCACTCCTCATTCCTCACTACCGTCACACAATCTGTATGCACGCCCCGCCAGGAATATCCCCACGCGATTGGGCGACCCAGAGTTGGAAACGACAGGAGAGCTGCTTGGCAGTCGTGCGAAAAGCTGCCCCCGGGCGTGAAAACTCCTCCAGCAAGAGCCGATCGAGCAGGTCAGAGGTTGCCACACCACCGCTCAAGAAGCGACACGTCGCTTCGGCTGGTTTCCCTGCGATCGCGACACAGAATTGGTCCACCGCTTCAGCCCGTCGATAGCGCCATCCACCAGTCTGTCCGGTAAAATCGAGAAAGATCCAGCGAGCCTCTGGGAGCGGAATGCGACGCAAAGGAATACGGACCAAGGTATGATACGCGATACTCTCGAACTGCGGCGCCTGGCGGTCCAGTTCTCGGGCCACAAGCTGGTTCGAGAGTCCCCGACCACCCAGCTTTCCTGCCACTGCCTGTGAAGAGTAGAGTAAGGGATTGTCACGCCCTAATACGCGCCGGCTCTTTTCCTGAGGTGACAAGCGCTGGTAGTCCATTTCCAGCCGAGTCAGAGTAGCTTCGTATTGGTGGCGATACTGGGCAAACGTGGACATCGGGGCGCACAGTAGAAGATTCGCGGCGCCAAAACAAGAGACCTGAGAGCGCCAGTCTCGATTGAAGTCGGTACGGTAGCGAACCACCCCTCTCCTTTGTTACAATTCGTTATAAATCATAATCGCCAACCAAGGATTTTCCGCTTTCCATGCTGCAACTGATTAACGTTTCGTTGTCCTTTGCGGGACAAGCGCTGTTCCGTGGTCTCAACTGGCATTTGCGGAACGGCGACCGGGTGGGATTGGTCGGCCCAAACGGCGCGGGGAAGACCACCCTCTTCCGCCTCATCACCGGCCAAGTCGAGCCTGACGCAGGGACGGTCCAACGTGGACGAGCAGTAACCATTGGCTACCTGCCACAGGAAGGAATCGAAGTGTCTGGGCGCAGCTTGTTCGCCGAAGCTCGCAGCGCGCTCCCGCAACTGACCGACATTCAGAACGAACTCGCCGAGATTCATACGGCATTGGCGCGAGACGGCCTCGAGAGCGAGGAGCACAACGAACTGTTGACGCGGTATGGCGACCTCCAACACCGCTTCGAGGAGCTGGGAGGCTTCCGTGCCGACGCCGAGGTTGCCAAAGTCCTCTCCGGCTTAGGCTTTCGTGAAGATCAATTCGAGCACTCTACTGAAACGTTCAGCGGCGGCTGGCAAATGCGCATCGCGCTGGCTAAACTCTTGTTGCAGCAGCCAGACATCCTGCTGCTCGACGAGCCGACCAACCATCTTGACCTCGACTCCTTGCTGTGGCTCGAAGACTATCTCAAAGCGTACCGCGGGAGCATCGTCATCATCTCCCACGATCGTGAGTTTCTCGATCGTATGGTCACGCGTATCGCCTCCTTGCTCCGCTGCACGCTGACCGATTACGTCGGCAACTACTCGGCTTTTGAGCGGCAGTTTGAACGTGAGCTGGAGGCGTATTATAAAGCCTACGAAGAACAACGGTTGGAGATCGAACGGATCAAAAAGTTCATCGATACCTTCCGCTACAACGCCCGGAAAGCCTCACAGGTACAGAGCCGCATTAAACAGCTGGAGAAAATGGAGCGCCTGGAGACTCCGCCAAGCGTTCCGAAAGGCGTGCGGTTTCACTTTCCGCCGGCTCCGCGCAGCGGTCGGGTGGTGGTGGAGTTGCGCGGGGTCAGCAAACGCTACGGAGATTTGCAGGTCTTTCGCGCCCTTGACCTCATTATCGAGCGTGGTGATCGGATTGCGCTCGTCGGCGTCAATGGCGCAGGCAAATCGACACTCAGTCGCATCCTGGCTGGTGCCGAAGACCCGACCGAAGGCGAGCGGCAGCTCGGATACCAAGTTATTCTTGACTATTACGCTCAGCAGCAAGCTGAGCGACTGCACGGCGAGAATACCGTCTACCAGGAAATCGCGCACGATGCCCGTTTAGAGATGGTGCCGGAGCTCCGCACCCTACTGGGCGCGTTTCTTTTCTCCAGCGACGCGGTCGAGAAGAAAGTGGGAGTATTGAGTGGAGGAGAAAAGAGCCGTCTTGCCTTGGCGAAAATGCTCCTTCAGCCTTCTAATTTCCTGATTCTGGACGAGCCCACCAACCATCTCGATATCCGTACCAAGGACGTGCTCAGAGAAGCGCTCTTACAGTTTGGTGGTACCTTTGTCATCGTTTCGCACGATCGCTACTTTCTGAAAGGCTTGGCGACCAAAGTTCTGGAGATGCAAGCTGGCCAGCTCACTGTGTACCCGGGCACGTTCGAAGAGTTCCTGGAGTGGAAAGAGCGGGAGGAAGAGTCCAGAGTCCAGACTCGAGAGTACGGCGTCCGGCATCCGGCGTCCGGCGTCCGAAGTTCGGAGCCTGGAGGGCGTAATTCGCAATCTCTATTGGAGGTGTTAGCAGTTATTGAAGAGGCCAAACGTGACAAAATGAGTTATGTCCAGCAAAAAGCGGCGCGGTCTGAACGACAAAGACGGGAACGACGGTTAGCCGAAGTGGAGCAGCAAATTGCCACACTGGAGGAGCGTAAAGTTGCGCTTGAAGCGCTCATGACTGATGGCGCAGCGTTCAGTAATCCACAACGAGCCAGAGAACTCACCGCTGAGTACGAAACCCTCAAACATGCATTAGAGGAACGCTACACCGCCTGGACAGAATTGGCAGAGGAGATGGAGGCGTAAGGCACCGGCTATCAACGCCAACTGCGGTGGAAGAAGAAGCAAGGAGAGCAAGAATGCGCCTAGGACTCGGCATTCCGCCGATCGGATTACCAATCGACCTGTGTACGGACATTGTTCGCCAAGCTGAAGAACGCGGGTTTGATAGCATTTGGGTCGGCGAAGCCTGGGGCACGGAAACTTGCACCTTAGTCGGCGCGTTACTGGCGCGTAGCCAACGGATTCAGGTTGGGACCGGCATTGTCTCTCTCTACCTGCGGCCGCCGACGCTCACGGCCATGCAAGCGGCAACGCTCAATCTCATTGCTCCAGGGCGTGCACGCCTCGGTCTTGGCGTCAGCACGCGTAATATCAATACCTTTCACGGGATTCCTTGGGATCACCCGGTGTCGCGCACCCGGGAGTACGTCACGGTCCTGCGCCGACTTCTCGCTGGAGAACGCGTGACTTATGACGGCAAGTTTTACCAGCCGCGTGGATTCCAGCTCAGCCTGCCTGCGCCTCACCGTTTGCCTATTTATTTGGCAGCAGTGAATCCACAGATGCTCCAACTCGCCGGAGAGCTTGCTGATGGCGTTATGCTCGCCTGGCTGCCGGCCTCGCAGGTGCCGCACTCATTGGCCGAGATCGGTCGCGGCGCAGAGCGGGCTGGACGTTCGTTGGCGGATATTGATCTTGGTTGTTATATTCATACAGTTGTCACTCATGATCGCGAGCAGACACTCAAACAGCTCCGTCGCGTGCTCGTAGGATACTGTCAGGCAAATACCTACATTCAGGGATTCCGTCGTTTTGGCTACGGCGACATTCTCGATGAAGTCCATGCTCGTTGGCAAGCTGGGGACCGCCCTGGCGCTGAGGCCGCCATTCCTGAGCGTATGGTCGAAGATCTGTACGTTTTCGGCACGGCTGAAGAATGCCGTGCGCACCTCGGGCGTTTTGTCCAGGCAGGGATCCAACTGCCGGTGGTCGCTGCCCCGCCATCGAGCCGGTTAACTGGTGACGATTTTCATGGATTACTTGGAGCGTTCGGCTCATGAAACATGCCTGGTTGTTGTTTTCTCTGCCTCTGGCACTAACGAGCTGCTATCAGCGTCAGGATCCGGTCGTGCGAGCCGCCCAGGATCTGCAAGAGATGGCCTACGACCTTGCTGCCCAAGAAGAAACGCAAGTGCGCCGGCTCAACGGCTTACGCTTGGGCATGTCAGATAACGAGGTCCTCAAAGCTGTCGGCCCGCCCTCTGCTCGGCAGAGTCTCATGATAAGTGCCGAAGAAAGCCGTGAAATATGGACGTACCGCGGGGCAATGCGGCCACTGGCAACGTTGACGTTTGTTAACCAGCGGTTAATAGAGATTAAGGTGGAATGAATAGAGGAAAAACCTATGGCAACTCAGGATGCCTTACGCATGAGCCCCGAAGAGTTACACACTCGCATAGCGCGCGGCGAAGCCGTAGTTGTGGTGGACGTCCGCACCGAGGATGCGCTCAGCGTCCACCCCCATCAAATCCCTGGTGCTCGCTGGCTCCCTTTAGCGTCGATCGTTGAGCAGGCGCATACCTTGCCTCGCCAAGCAACCATTGTCTGTTATTGAACTTGAAGCGAGGATGCGAGCAGCGCCCGGGCGGCGCTGTGGTTGAAAGCTGAAGGATTTGAGTCAGCCTATGCCCTGCAGGGTGGCCTCCTGGCGTGGGAGCAAGCCGGGTACCCGACTGTTCCTCTGCGCACCGAGCAAGGCCCTGTCGCCGATGTGGATGCAGGAGTCATTCCACCTCATGGCTTCCTAGAAGTTCCTGCCGCATCTCAGGCTACGGCCCATGCTCACACGTTTCTCCCAGGTTTGGTGGGGAATTACGTCAATCAGCAGTCGCTCCCCACCCGGAAAGAACTGACCGTGTTGTTCGTTGACATTGCTGACTCCACAGCCACGGTGGTGAATCAGCCTCCGGAGGTCACGCTGGCTCTGGTGCAAAGCTTCATGGAGATCGTGACAGACATCGCCTTGGCCCATTGCGGGGATGTGAAAGACTACGAAGGGGACGGCGCGCTCCTCTATTTCGAATCGGTGACCGAAGCAACCCAGGCTGCCCTGTCTATCCGAGATACGCTTGCGCATACGCAGACGGATAGATTAGGATCCTTGCAAGCGCGACTTAGCCTGAATGTTGGCAGTGTGGTGATCGGGATCATTGGCACAGCGCCTGTCTCTTATACACATCTCCGAGCCCACGAGACTAGGCAT
>CAZAYE010000051.1:0-10678 GCA_964489255.1 uncultured Enterobacteriaceae bacterium | reverse complement strand
GGGCGATGGAGTGCGCCGAAAAGGACCTCTTACCTGAGGCGCGCGCCGCCGGACTGCGTTTTGGCAGCGCGGATGCGTTGCTGGCAGCTATCCCAGCCATTGCGACACGAAACGGCCTCGGCGCTCTCCTGGCTGAAGGTTCCCGCCGTGCGGCCGCACAAGTCGGGAAAGCAGCGATGCCGTGGGCGATGCACGTCAAAGGCCTGGAACTGCCAGGGTACGAGCCGCGCAGCCTGAAGACTATGGCGTTGGGTTTAGCTGTCAGCCCGCGCGGTGCCTGCCACAACCGCTCAGGCGCCTACGAGGCTGATTTCTCTGGTCAGGTTGATCGTCTGCGCGCAGACCCGAGTCGCGGTACTATAGTCGCCGCTTCAGAAGACTTTGCCGCCGTGTTAGACTCACTGATTATCTGCAAGTTTCTGCGTAAGTGCTTTGACGATTTTTACGCTGAGGCCGGCGACCTCCTGAATAAAGTCACAGGCTGGCCATACTCAGAGACTGACGTACGCCGAGTCGGTGAGCGGATCAACACGCTGAAGAAGTTGTTGAATATACGTCAAGGCTGGCAGCCACACGACGACTGGCTGCCACCACGATTGTTGCGCGAGCCACTGCCCACGGGCGTAGCCAAAGGGGTTGACTTAACTACCACCGAGTTGCGTGAAATGATTCAGGGATATTATAAAGTCCGGGGATGGGACGAGAATGGCTTCGTCCCCGAGGAAAAACGTCGAGAGTTGAGCTTGTAGGGGTCGAGCGCCTCAACCCGAGGAAGGGAAAAGACGCGGCAGAGGCTGCGCTTCTACAAACGAGGGAACAACCATGGCGGAAACGCACCTCCAGGAAACCAAAGCTGTCACCCTGACCATCGATGGTCGCAAAGTCATAGTGCCCGAAGGCACAACAATCTGGGACGCAGCGCGCACGCTGGGGATCGATATCCCGGTGCTCTGCCATGATCCACGGCTTCTGCCGGTGGCAGTCTGTCGTGTGTGTGCGGTTGAGGTCAAGGGCGCACGGGTCGCTCAAGCTGCCTGTATTCGTCAGGCCGAGACTGGCATGGAAGTGCAAACCCACACCGAGAAGATTGAGCGTTCTCGCAAGATGCTGGTCGAGTTACTCCTTGCTGACCATCCCACTCCCTGTGCTAAACATAAAAAGCATGGCAACTGCGAGTTAGAACTACTCGGCGAGAGATATGGTCTCTTAAAGGTTCCTTCTCCTCACCGGGGAGAGGGCCAGGGTGAGGAGCGAACCTCAGTTCGCTTCCGGCCGCAGGTCATAGAAGATGGACATGATGCCTCCTCTCCGGTGATCGCAGTTGATCATAACGCCTGCATCCTCTGTGACCGTTGCATCCGTGGGTGCGACGACATTCAGAATAATGAAGTCATTGGCCGCACCGGCAAAGGAGCCCATGCCCACATCGGCTTTGATCTCAATCTGCCAATGGGGAACTCTACTTGTGTGTCGTGCGGCGAGTGTGCCTCTGTCTGTCCTACTGGAGCGCTATTGAACAAACCACTGACGCTTGATGTCCCGTTGTCAGAAACGAAAACAGTCGATTCCGTCTGTCCATACTGCGGGGTGGGCTGCGCCATCACCTACCACGTCAAAGAGAACAAAATCGTGCAGGTGAGCGGACGCGAGAGCCCGGTCAATCATGGACGCCTTTGCGTGAAGGGGCGTTATGGTTTCGATTACGCCCTCCATCCGCAACGTCTTACTGTCCCACTCATCCGCTGGCCCGAGTTCTACCCCAAAGGGCCGTTGTCTCAAGATGTGCGCGGTGAAGATGGACAGTGGAAACGCAAGCCTGGGGGGATCGTTGATTATGCCGAGGTACTTCCCGCCTTCCGCGAAGCGACTTGGGAAGAGGCATTGGCCCTGGTTGCTCGCAAGCTGAAAGGCATACGCGACCAGTATGGTTCCAGTGCACTGGCCGGTTTTGGTTCGGCAAAATGCTCAAACGAAGAAGCCTATTTGTTCCAGAAGCTGATCCGTGCGGTGTTCGGCACCAATAATGTGGACCACTGCACCCGCCTCTGTCATGCCTCATCCGTCGCCGCGTTGCAGGAAACCATCGGTTCAGGAGCAGTGTCGAACGTCTTTGGGGATGTGCAGTACGCCGACGTCGCTCTTTTCATCGGCTCGAATACCACCGAGAATCATCCCGTTGCCGCAACCTTCTTCAAGCAGGCGGCCGACCGGGGTACCACATTGATCGTTATTGATCCGCGCCGGCCGGCGCTGGCTGACCATGCGAAATATTATGTGCGCTACAAGCCTGGCACTGACGTGGCGTTCCTCAATGGGCTCATGCACGTAATCATCGCCGCGGGCATGACCGATCCAGAGTTCATCGCCAAGCGGACCGAAAACTTTGTAGCGTTGAAAGAAACGGTCAAGCGCTACACGCCTGAACTGGTAGAGAAGCTCACTGGTGTGCCGGCCGAACAGATCCGTACTATTGCCCGTACTTATGGCCAGGCGAAGAACGCCATGATCTTCTGGGGGATGGGGATCTCTCAACACACTACCGGCACCGACAACGCTCGCTGCTTGATCTCTCTCTGTTTAATGACTGGCAACATCGGACGGCCAGGGACCGGACTTCATCCTCTGCGCGGGCAAAACAACGTGCAAGGGGCTTCGGACTCAGGTCTCATCCCCATGGTCTACACTGACTACCAGCGGGTCGATAATCCTGCCGTTCGAGAGAAATTCGAAAAAGCCTGGGGAGTGTCACTTGATCCCAAGCCTGGGCTTACTGTCGTCGAGATCGCCCATGGTGCGCTGCACGGAACGATCAAAGGCATGTACATGATGGGCGAGAATCCATTCCTCAGCGATCCCAATATCAACAAAGTCCGCAAGGCGCTCGCTAATTTAGAGTTCCTCGTCGTCCAAGATATTTTCCTGACGGAGACGGCAGAGTTTGCCGACGTGATTCTTCCGGCCGCCAGTTTTCCTGAGAAAGAGGGCACTTACACGAACACCGATCGCCGTGTACAACTGGGCCGCAAAGCTATCGAGCCGCCTGGCCAGGCGCGACCGGATTGGCAGATCATCTGTGAGATTTCGAACCGCATGGGCTATTCTATGCCCTACAGTTCGCCGGAAGAGGTGTTCCGCGAACTCGCGTCCCTCTCTCCCAGTCTGGCTGGGCTAAGCTACGCTCGTCTTGGTAGCACTGGTGAGCTGTGGCCGTGCCCTGACCCGGACAAGCCGGGCCAGTCCGTGATTTTTACGGAGACTTTTCCTAGTGGCAAAGGCAAGTTCGTGCCGGCAGAGTTCGCACCGGCCAAAGAGTTGCCGGATACCGAATTCCCCTTCGTGCTCAACACTGGCCGGGTGCTGGAACACTGGCACACTGGCACCATGACCCGCCGCTCTAAAGCCTTGGATGCAATCGAACCTGAAGCGTTTGTCGAGATTCACCCTGAAGATATGTACGCACTGGGTGCGCAGGATGGAGACCTCGTGCGCGTCAGTTCTCGGCGTGGCTCGATCGTCTTGAAAGCACGGATCGGCATACGCACCCAGAAGGGCAGCGTGTTCATTCCCTTCCACTTCCGCGAAGCTGCCGCCAACTTACTTACGAACGATGCACTCGACCCCTATGGCAAGATTCCAGAGTTCAAGTTCTGTGCGGTGAAGGTGGAGAAGGTGCAGGCTGGGGAGCCGGAACAGGTAGAAGAGGCTGCTGCTCAGATTCAGTCGTAATCATGAGGCTGGACAAGAAACAAAGGGAGAACGTCGGCAAAATCCTCATCAATATCGGTACGGTGACCTTCACAGGGCTTGTGATCGGAAGGTTTGTTGCTGCACAACGGACTGGTATTGGCGTCTTTCTTTCCGGCCTACTCTTTTCTATACTCTGCTTTGCGATCGCGATTCTAGTCGATAGAGAGTAGCCATGGATATTCTCACCATAACTTTTCTAGCAGGCTCAGTCCTCGTGCTTGCTCTTGGTCTGTACATTCACTATCAGGACAAACAAGCACGAAAACACCAGTGAGGGGAGTGTTGCACCCTTCTCTCTGCGGCAAAAGCGGGGGCGAATGGAAAAACCGCCCGCCAACGCCGGCTGAGGCCGGCTAGCCCCATTCATGGGGCGTCGTTTCTTAGCCCGGCGATTTATCGCTGGGCGTTGCTAAGACAACACCCGCGCCTCGGCTCTCCCTTCCACCTGGACCGCTGACGACTCATGCCGACCATCCTCCTGAAAATGCGGCATCACGTACTTGGCGAACAACTCCATCGAGTGAAAGATCGTCTTCTGCGGCATGCCACCCCAGTCCAGCATTATCAGGAGATGTGTCACCCCAGCGGCCTGGTACTTCTTGACTTTCTCCAGACACCGCTGCGGGTCGCCAAAGATCGACAGCGCGTCGAGTTGGTCGATAGTAGCCGTGGCTAAGAACTGCCCGAGTTTGGCAAAAGCCTCGTACCCACCCGTGCCTGGCTTAACCCACACTCTTGTGGAACTGCCCAGCTTCCGCTTCATGCCAGCTTCTGCTTCCTGCAACGCTTGTTCCGTGGTGTCAGCCACATGGGTCCAAAACACGTGGGGGAGATCATCGGTGGGCTGTCCATATCCGGCCGCAGCGAAGGTTTGCCGGTAGCGGGCTAGCTGTGCGGCGATTTCCTCGGGAGAGGGGCTGGACGCAAAGGGGGCGGCACAAAAAGCGTAGCCCCGTCTGGCAATCTCTTCTGCTGAACCTGGAGAGGCCGCCGCTACCCAAAGAGGCGGATGGGGCTTCTGCACCGGCCGCGGTAACAGGGCGAGGTCTTCATAGTGGTAGAACTTGCCGGAGTACGAAAACTGCTCTTGGGTCCAGGCCAGGCGGATAATCTCCAAACACTCCCAGAAACGTTCCTTGGCCGTTTCCATGGGAATATGAAATCCGGCAAACTCGTGTGGCTGATAGCCACGGCCAGCGCCGAAACACACTCGACCACGACTGATCAGGTCAAGCTCGGCCATGTCCTCAGCGAGCCGGATCGGATCGTTCACCGGCAGCACATTCACTCCGGTCCCGAGGCGAAGCTTTTTGGTGCGCTGAGAGATAGCCGCAAGAACCATTTGTGGAGAGGGAAAAACTCGGTAACTGGCCTGGAAGTGGTGTTCTCCCACCCAGAACCCTTCGTAGCCGAGTTCCTCGGCATATTGGGCCTCTTCGAGCACTTCGTGGTAGAACTGTTCGTGCGACCGCAGGTGTTCGTAGTTGTCCCCCAGCGTGAGTATGGAAAAACGCATGGGTGTGTTCCCTCCTTACTTGTGCAGGACGCCTTTTCTCCCTCTCCCGCGATGCGGGAGAGGGTCGGGGTGAGGGCCATGTGACCGAGTTGTTTTCTGCATCCTCCCTCACCCTAGCCCTCTCCCAAAGGGAGAGGGAACTCAGAGAGAGGGCACACAGCGTGCGCCCTTACTGACTACTGGCTACTGACTACTTTCTTCAATGTCGCATCTCCGCCAGCATGTCAGCCAGTCCTCTATCATCCTTGGCGAATTCAAGCTTCTCGGCACCCAGGTAAGCGTTCGGCATCTGGACGTACTCTTCAGGGTTGTTGTCGCAATAGACCTCGAGTTCGTTATCATCGGGATCGCGGAAGTACACACTTTTGGTCACGCCATGATTAACAGTGAAAGTGACCGGCACTCCCTTTTCCTTGAGTTCTTGGTAAGCGGCGCGCAGTTCTTCCTCGCTGCGCAGGCGGAAGGCGACGTGCAGCAGGCCGACCTGGTTCATTCTCGGCCCCTCAGCTTGTGGTCCTATCTGGAAGAGCGCCACCTCATGGTGGTCTTGGCCATTGAAGGACAAGAAGACGGCGTTGATCTCCGACACATCCTTCATGACCTGCATCCCCAAGACCTCAGTGTAGAACTTGCGCGAGCGCTCTAGGTCCCGCACTTTGAGGACAACATGGGCAATACGTTGTGGGTGAATCATAAAATACCTCCTTTGTCGGTGAGCGGTTCACTATTAACTATCAGCTTTCGGCCTCTTATAGAAACCCACAAAGTCTTCAATCACCTTCTGATCATGGCGGATCAGCAGTTCCTCTTTTTCTATGCAGGTTCTGCAACTTCTATACGTGGTCGGATGAGGCGCGACTTAGGGGGCGGGGCGAGCTTCTCAACTCGAACAAAGACTACCTTTTCCCCTTCTTTGAGCCTTTTGCGCGCCAATCGCGTATTCGCTTTACACAACTCGGGGTCGTCCTCTGGAAGGAGAACGACATATGCCCCTTGAGGAATTTGCTCGATGAGGCTGGGATGCTCGATGAGATATTTATCGAGCTCCATTCCCAGGAGCAGATTTTTCCGGATCATTGTCTGTGATCGCACCTTAGATCTCCTTCAAGTACTGGCTGAGATTCCGGAAAAATTCTTTGTGTGCCACCTCATCACGCTAGCTCATCAAGTAGCGATTTCGCCTCTTGCAAATCCTTCGTGTCAAATCCCTCGGTGAACCAGCCGTAAATCTCCGCTAGCATCTGCCGCGCCTCTTCCCTCTTGCCCTGCTGCTGCCATAGCCGGCTCAAGCTTATCACCGCCCGCAGTTCCAGCGATTTCGCCTGTTGCCGCCGGGCAATCTCAATGGCCTTCTGGAAACATGCTTCGGCCTCCGCCTGGGTGCTAGGTACTGGGGGTTGGGGGTTGGTAACTGACAACTGGCTACTGGCTACTGACAACTTTTGCAGCGTTAGCTCGCCTTTCAGCCGATACAGCTCCGCTTCGTAGTAACGCTCCCCAGTTTCGTCTACTGTAGCCAGTGCCTCGGCCAGCATTGTAAATCCCTTCTCTGTCTGTCCCACTTTTCCGTGCGCTTCCGCGAGCAGGGCAAGAAAATACGGCCTTCCCAGCTCTGCCCTCAGGGCTCGCCAGGTAGCCAGACCTTGCTGGAGCTGTGTAATTCCCGCCTCCTGCCCTTGTTCGGTCAGTGCCCAGCCCCGCAGCATAGTTCCCAGCACTAATGGCAGTGCAAATCCTTGCTCGCTCGCGAGCGCAACCGTGGCTTCTGCTCGCTTTTGGACTAATAGCCCTTCTCGGCGGAGTTGATGGACAAAGACAGCACCGACTAGAGGCCACACCAAACTCTCAAGGTGAGACAGTGCTTGGGCTCGGGTGAGAGCTTCCTGGCTCCTCTGCAAAGCCTGGTCCGGATAGCCAAGAGCCCACAAGGGCCAAGCCGCATAGAATTGGCAAGCAACTCCCAGGTCAAATCCGTACAGAAGGGTATGGGAGTGGTGCTGCTGGGACTCGTAGAAAGCAATGCCCTGCTCCAGATGAGTGCGGGCCGGTACAGGCTCTCCAAGCCATACTAAGGACACCCCCAGGACATAATGTGCCCCCACTAGAAGAGTCGGATCTTTCATCCTCTGGGCGAGATGTAGCCACTGCTCCGCCAACTCACGCGCCGTCTGTAACTTCCCTCCATTGACATAAAATCCCCAGAGCCCCCACAGGACAGGAAAAAGCTGAGTGGTCTCCCTAACCTGCTGGCACAGCTTACGCGCCCTACCGTAGGCTTGCTCTACTTCTGGAGCGGCCCAGCCCCTAGCAGCCATGAGCGCTAGCCCCAAGGGGATTTGCAGCGAGAGTTCGTGCTGAGCACGCTCCGGGGTGTCCGGTAGAGTTTCGAGCAACTCCAACCCCTCGGTGAGGTGACTGATCGCTTCTATATTGGCCGAGCGCTGGCTCGCTCTCTGGCCTGCCTGCTGCCAATAAGGGATGGCTTGGGCGATAAGCCCCGCCCCGGTGTAGTGATGGGCGAGCAGCTCGGGTTGGGTCTCTTTTGTGTCCGGAAACCGTTCCTCCAATACCTGGGCAGTCTGCTGGTGATACTGCTGGCGTTTGCTCTTCAACAACGATTGATAGGCAGCATCTTGTACCAGAGCATGCTTGAAGAGATAGGTGACCTGCGGCGGCAACCCGCGCTGGTAGAGCAGTTCCGCCTCGACTAACTTGTCCAGTCCCTGCTGTAACGTCGCCTCGTCGAGCGGCGAAACCGCCTGGAGCAATTCGTAGGAAAATTCTCGCCCCAGGATAGCACCCAACTGCGCAATCTCTTTGGCCGTGCTCAGCCGGTCCAGCCGGGCCATGAGGGAATCATGTAAAGTGGTAGGAATACCCGATTGTAGAGGCGATTCATGAATCGCCCCTACGTGTTGTTCCACCACCGTCTTGGTCAACTCTTCGACGAAGAGCGGCACCCCATCAGTCTTAACCACGATCTGCTGAATGACCTCGGCTGGCAGCGTTTTGTCCCCAGCGACCTTCTCGATCATCTGGGTAACGTGGCTGCGTCCTAAGCGGCTGAGGGTGAGCTGACTAATGTGTGAGCGCGTGCCCCAGGGCGGGGTGAACTCGGGCCGGAAGGTGAGCAACAAGTAGAGGCGGGCCGTTGGCACCTGGTCGATCAGCAGATTCAGGAGTTCCAGCGTGGAGGGATCAGCCCAGTGCAGGTCTTCCCAAGGACAGCAGACCGCTCGCCGCTCGGCCTCCTCTAACAGCCATGCCACTAAGGCTTCCTGCGTCTTCTGCTTCTGCCGCTGAGGACTGAAGGTGAGTGGAGGATAATCGTCAGGGTGTGGCAGGGACAGCAGGGCCGCAAGCAGCGGAACAGTGTCAGCCTGCGGGAAATGATAGTGTGCGAGCGTCTTTTGCAGTTTCTCAAGCTTAGTAGAGGGAGGCTCATCTCGCTGCCACTGCAGTACCCGTTGTAAGTGCTCGATCACCGGATACCAGGCACTGTTCTGATGATAGGGCGAGCAACGAAATTCCAGCCGCAGCCCACCTTCACGTTCGACCCGCTCTTTCACGACCTGCACCAGCCGAGATTTACCGATCCCCGGCTCACCGCCCAACAGTACAACCTGCCCTTCCGCCTGCTTGGCCCGCTCCCAGCGTTCGATAAGCAACCCCACCTCATGCTCGCGTCCGACCAAAGGCGTGAGGCCACGTTGGACTGCAGCTTCAAAGCGGCTCTGCGCTGTGCTCTCCCCTGCGACCCGGTACAGTGACAATGGGGTCGAAACCCCATGTAACGTGTGAGGCCCAAGGTCCTGGCACTCGAACAATCCTTGCACCAAGCGATAAGTCGCAGTGCTGATCATTACTGTGTTGGGTGCTGCCTTCCCCTGCACCCGGGCGGCGAGGTTGGGCGTCTCACCGAGAGCTAACTGTTCATGGCGGCCTCCTCCGCCCATCTCGCCAACGACCACCAGGCCAGTGTGAACTCCAATGCGCACCTGCAGAGGCTGTGGTAACCGCATGTGTTGTAGGGGCAATTCATGAATTGCCCCTACGATCTCCAATGCCGCCCGTACAGCCCGCGCAGCATCATCCTCGTGCGCGGTCGGATAGCCAAAGTACACGAGCAGCCCATCGCCGAGATACTGCGCGATATGACCCTCGAAGCGGTTAATAATCTTGGCGCAGGTTTCTTGATAGGCGCGTACGACCTCGCGGAGTTCTTCCGGGTCGAGTTGTTCAGACAGCGCAGTCGAGCCCACCAGGTCACAGAACATCACCGTGAGCTGCCGGCGTTCGCCGGCCGCCAGCCTAGAGTCTAGGGTCTGAGGTTGAGGAGAGACCGGAGTCCGAAGTCTGGAGTCTGAACTGGATGTTTTCCTTTCCGCCTTTTGTCCTTTTCCCCGCTTCCCCGTTTCTCCGTTTCCCCGTTTCCTCCTGGGTTTTCCCGTCAGGGCGGTGCCGCATTTGCCGCAGAACCTGGCCGCCGGGGGATTCTGGAATGTACACTGCGGGCAGGGGTGCACGAGCGGAGCGCCACACTTGAGGCAAAACGCCATTCCGTCCGGGTTGGTAAACCCACAGCTCGTGCAGCGCATGCGCTTTTTTTACTCTTCCGGATTCCGTAGGGCAAGGAAAAGGCCGCTTGCTCACACGCGCGGCTCCGAAGCTGCCTCTCTCCCACGAGGGGAGAGGAACTTAGACCTACGCCAGATATGGCTGAACAGCGGCTTCCTGGTTCAGGGGCGCTCGCTGGACGTAGCACTCAAGAAGGAGACTATCGGGATCTTTCAAGAAAATGCTCCGCTTGGTCGCGTGATCGAGCCGGGACTCCGGCTCAATGCCGACCCTCTGTAGTTGCACTTCAGCCTTATCAAGCTCACCCTCGTCGGGCATCTCAAAACCAATGTGGTGAAGACCTAGCGGCTGATCTACCCCAGCCTGGACCAACGCCAAATCGTAGCCGGGACAGGTACCGCGCAAGACGGCAAAGGTCCCATCGGACGCGCGCACAATCTCTTGGAGGCCAGCAACCTCGCGGTAGAAGCCAAGTGCCAACTCGAGGTCCCGCACCGCCAGCGCGGCATGCGCAAGGCGTCGGGGATGCAACACCGCATCCGCCACTCGCCTGATATCCGGGTCCACGGGGTAGTTGCGCTCGGCAGAAGGAGCAGGTTCGCCCGGATTCCACAAACCGGTGACGAGTTGGTTCTCGTGCGCGCGGAAGATGCCCCGCCAGTCCTTGGTCGTATCAGCATAGAACTCGAGCAGGTTGTCCTCCGGGTCAAAAAGATACACACTTCGTGCCAGCTGGTGATCGACCGTCATCAGCACCTTCATCCCGGCTTGTCGAGCGCGACGGTACGCGGCAACCAATTCGGCTTCGTTTTCCATCTCGAACCCCAGATGGAACAG
>CAZAYE010000050.1:0-10700 GCA_964489255.1 uncultured Enterobacteriaceae bacterium | reverse complement strand
GAGGCGAAGCAGGCCAAGGGGCAGTGGCGAGCACCGACCGTCGCGACCGTACTCGAACGAGTTTGCCAGGTTGAAGGTGTCTCCCCGCAGGCAGTTCTTGGTGGAGGGCGTCGTGCTTCTATAAGTCGGGTCCGAGAAGGAGTCGCCTATCTGTGGGTGGAGTGGTTAGGGCGTAGTGGGCGGCAGGCGGCGCGAGAGTTAGGGGTGCGGCCAGAGTCAGTGTACAGGGCGGCACGCAGAGGACAGCAGGAGGCTGCGCACTGGCAGGGGGTAGTGAAGCGATCCTGAAAAGCCACTAAAGCCGCAACGTCCCCCTAATCCCGTCCCCCTAATCGCCGTGCACAACAATGTGGGCCGACTCAAAAGCTCCATCGCGATGGAGACCCGTTTCTTCTGCCCGCCCGAGAGGTTCGCGATCAGCGTGCCGCGGTGTTGGCTCAACCCCACGACCTCAAGCACGCGGTCGATATTAGTCTCGATTTCATCGCCGGTGACATCGTCGGGCAGCCGCAACTGGCTCGCATAACGGAGAGCATCAGCGACTGGGAGCTGCTGGTGGAAGATCAGTTCCTGTGGGACGTAGCCGATGTTTCTCTTGAACACGTCGAAGTGGTTATAGAGGTTCTCGCCGTTGTAGAGGACCGCCCCGGCAGTGGCTGGCCGCCGCCCGTTCACGGCATCCAGGAAGGTTGACTTGCCACATCCTGAGGGACCGAGGAGACCCACGAACTCTTTCGGGAGGATTGTCAAGCCAATGTTCCGGAGAAGCCAAAGGGGCCGACCCGTCTCTCGGTCTTTGACTTCCTTGCTGAGGCTCCGCACCTCAATCCGTGTCCCGGCCTCCGGGCGCTTCGAGACCAGGTATGCACCATCGAAGATCAGGTGATAAGGTCCTATCCTCAAGCTGTCACCCTTAACGAGGGGGCAAGGTTCTCTCAGTGCGTCACCGTTTAAGAAGGTACCGTTCGTGGAGGAGAGATCACGCACGATGAAAGCCCCATTCCTCGCTTGGATCTCCGCATGACGACGCGAAACGGTGGGGTGTTCAAGTCTTACTGAGCAGGTAGGAGCACGGCCAATAAGAAGAATCTCTCGACCAAGAGGGATGACTAAGTCAGGCGGTGTTTTACGGACCTCCACACTTGGCGGGACCGGGATCACTTCCCTTTCCCGCGCAGGAAGAACTCCCGTTCCATCCTCGATGTTCTGCTCTTCTATGCGAACTCGTAAAACAACGCCTCCTACCCTAATCTCATCGTCGTCTCGAAGACTGACGGGCTGGCTTACCTTCTGGCCATTTCGAAAGGTCCCAGTCTGACTCCCGAGATCCTCAATCGCAATGTTTTGCGCCTCACGGAAGAGCCGACAATGGCGTCGGCTTACAGTCACGTCATTCAGAAAAAGATCGGCTTCAGCAGCGCGGCCCATGAGGAACGAGGAAAAATCCCCCCTTAGCCCTACGGGAACTTCTTTCCTATTTCCGTCTCGAACAAGGATAAGAGAGAGGCGCGGAGTCATAAACTTCTTCATGAGGAGAAGAGAATCAGCTTCTAATAAGGGGGGTGATGTAAAGACATTCTCATTCCATATTCCCTCAGGAAGGAGGTAGAAGTGAACAATCGCGTCTTAAGGCCTCCGATAACGAGCTACGCCGAGCAGATTCAAAGCACCTTTTGACCTTCGCTGTCAAGAGAAAAATAAAAAAGTCGCTGGAGTCGTTCAGGTGTACTTTCCCGCCGCTTACGCGGTTGACGCTCTCTCCTTCGAGGAAGCTGCGACCGTTTTCGCAGACCCAGACGGCTTGGAGAGGATCTGGCCCACTCCACTCATGAGACCCGATACAAGCGGCTTGGTATGTCTATTGAGCAACTGAACAACGTGTCGTGCTATTGTATACACAGTCAGGAGAGCAGCAGATGGCACAGAAACGATCAGGGTCATCAGCGCGCGGTTGGCGAGTCGGAAAGAGTGCAAAGCCTATTGAGGTAGAAACGCTAAATCAGACTGCGGAGTCGCCCTTACGTATTGTCAACGATCTTCCATGCCACAATGATGAAGGCGATCACTGCCACAATCATCAAGGCGTGTGGAAGGTACTCCAAAATCATGGGGTGCTTCCTTTCTGCAGCTCGGCCCACAGCCGCTGCATCTTACGGTGATTGGGTCAGAGTAGGGTCAGTAATGCCAGCGTCAAGATCCCTCCGGCGCTTGTTAAGACGTATCTTACGGCATCCAAAGGGCCTAGGAGCAGGCCCACGGAACCGCCTCCGGCTGCGAAGACGGAGAGCCAGCAGAGCTTGAAGAATTCTGTCAAAAACTTCAGCCGTTCGGTGATGTAGTCTTTCTGCAGCTTACGCCTTTCCTGTAATTGCATTCAGTTCTGAAAAAGCGAGCGAGACACCCGCGCTCCCAGGTCCCTTTGCCTAGTTGACGCTCTTTCCCAGGTCGGTTAAGCCCATAATGCTATGGTTGAAGAGAACGAACAGATCCTGGTCCGCAGGAAGAAGCTTGCGGCCCTCAAAGAGGGCGGCGCGCGGGCCTATCCCAATGATTTTTCCCCGATGCAAACCGCCACAGCGTTGCACGAGCGGTTTGCTGCTGCCAGCTCAGAGGAATTAGCAAAGAACACGGAAACGTTTGCCTTGGCCGGCCGCATTATGTCCTTGCGGCACTTTGGTAAGGCCGCTTTTTTCCATGTGCAGGATCAGAGTGGCCAGATACAGGTCTATGTGCGCCAGGGTGACAGCCCACTAGCAGCGGTCACCCTCCTGAAAGAATCGCTCGACGTCGGTGACTTGGTGGGCGTCGCTGGCCCGGTGTTCCGTACCCGCACGGGTGAACTCACCATCAAAGCGACCACGCTGCGACTCCTCAGTAAGGCGCTTCGTCCCCTGCCAGAGAAGTGGCATGGTTTACAGGATGTTGAAGTCCGTTACCGGCAACGGTATCTCGATCTGCTGGTCAATGCGCAGGTCAGAGAGACCTTTCGCAAGCGTGCCAAACTCATTCAGCTGATCCGTCAGTTCTTCGTCGACCGCGACTTTCTGGAAGTCGAAACGCCAATAATGCAGAGTCTGGCTGGCGGCGCGCTGGCGAAGCCGTTTATGACTCATCACCATGCCCTGGATATCGATTTGTACTTGCGGATCGCACCCGAGTTGTTTCTTAAGCGTCTAATCGTGGGCGGGGTCGATCGCATTTTCGAACTCGGTCGTAATTTCCGCAACGAAGGGATATCTACCAAGCACAACCCCGAATACACTATGCTGGAGTTTTATCAGGCTTACGCCACCTACGAACATCTCATGACACTTACTGAGGAATTATTTGCCTTTCTAGCTCAAGAGGTCAACGGTGGGCCCCGGCTGGTTTACGGCGAGCACGAAATTGATCTGACCCCACCCTGGCGCCGCCTCGGTATGAAGGAGGCCGTGTGTGAATACGCTGGTCTGTCGGCTGAGGAGGTCGAGCGGGAGGATATCGTGCGGGCCAAGGCACGCGAGTTGGGAGTGCTCCCTTATGCTGCTGCGCCGCGCGGTAAGATTCTGGAAGAATTGTTTAGCACCGTGGTTGAGCCGCGTTTGATTCAGCCAACCTTCGTTGTCAGCTATCCGGTGGAAATTTCCCCTCTTGCTCGCCGCAACGAGGCAGATCCACGATTTGTGGATCGTTTTGAGTTGTACATCGCCGGCCGTGAGCTTGCCAATGCGTTCTCTGAGTTGAATGATCCTGAAGATCAACTCCAACGTTTCCTCGAACAGTTGCGCGAACGCGAGGCGGGTGATGAGGAAGCCCATGCTCTTGATGAGGACTACATTCGCGCTCTGGAGTACGGCATGCCCCCCGCGGCTGGCGAGGGAATCGGGATCGACCGCTTGGTCATGCTGTTTACTAACTCACCCTCGATTCGTGATGTGATCCTGTTCCCGCACATGCGGCCGGAGAAGAAGTAATTGAGCTTTTAGCTATTAGCTCTTAGCAGTTAGCCAGACAAAGATTCAGCAAAAGAAGCAGGTGGAATGAGTCAGCAAAAAGAAGGAAAAGTCCCCTGGACACTTAGAACCCCTAACAAAACTCCTCTCTGTCACCCTGAGCGGCGGCGAAGGGTCTCGTTCTTGCCTGAAACGCTGAGATTCTTCGCTTCGCTCAGAATGACAACGGGGATTCAGGTGGTTTTGTTAGGCACTCTCAGGGTGAGTTGACGCATGCGCTTACTGGTCTTAGTAACTGGTACAGCGACCTCATGGAAATTCTGTTACTCAAAATCGCTTTGCTCTTCTACCTCTTGAGCACAGTAGCCTTTTTGCTGCCACTGCTGTCCTCGCAGGTCTTGCCCCGCACGCTGGCGACCACTTTGCTTTTTACTGCGTTTGTTGCCCATGCGGGATCCATTACTACCCGTTCATGGGCTGCTGGTTACATTGCGGTGATCGACTCCTACGAAGCGCTCTCCTTTTTTGCCTGTCTGACGGCCGGAGTTTGTCTCTTAGCTCAGACCCAGGCCCGCACGCCCGTTGCCATCCTCGGGGCAGTGGTCAGTCCGCTCGGCTTCGTCTTGACCTTGGGTGCGTTCGTCTTCTACACGCAAGCTCGAGATCTCCCCCCTACCCTCCATAGTGCCTGGCTACCTGTGCACGTTACTCTTGCTTTTCTCGGCAATGCTGTTTTCGGCGTAGCCTTCAGTGCCAGTTTGGTATACTTGGTGCAAGAACGACAACTGAAAGGAAAGAAAGGACACTCTTTTTTCCGTCGTCTCCCTTCGTTGGAGACCCTCGATAATCTTAATTACCGGATTCTCTCCTGGGGGTTTGCCCTGCTCACCTTGGGGATTCTGAGCGGCGCGGTCTGGGCTGAGTATGCTTGGGGACACTTTTGGATCTGGGAACCTCGCCCGGTGCTGTCTTTACTGACTTGGGTGCTCTACGCTCTCCTCTTACATTACCGGACAGCGGGATGGCGAGGGCGGCGAGCGGCAGCGTTGACGATTGTCTGTTTCGTCGTGCTGGTAGGTTCGTTCCTCAGTGTCAAGCTGTTCTTCCCCGGACGGCATGGAGGGGAGTTTGGCTAATCGTACTCCCAACCTCCTACTCATAGGGCTTAACCATCGCAGTGCGCCGGTCGAGGTCCGCGAACGACTCGCTTTCAGCAACAGCGGCCTCGAAGCCGCGTTGCCCCGCCTGGTCGACACTGAAACCGTGCGCGAAGGCGCGATTTTGTCCACCTGTAACCGAGTTGAGGTCATCGCCTGCACAACCAACCTCGACGCTGCCAATGAAAAAATCAAAACGTTCCTCGCAGAGGAACAACAGGTTGCCCGCTCGCTGTTCGAGAACCACCTCTACACGTTCATAGACAAAGCTGCAGTCAGCCATCTGTTTCGCGTCGCTGCAAGCCTAGACTCGATGGTGGTGGGAGAGCCGCAAATTCTGGGGCAAGTCAAAGACGCCTACGCCGCATCCTCGGCGTTAGGAACGCTCGGCGTGGTCTTGCATCGCTGTTTCCACAAGTCATTTTCTGTGGCAAAACGGGTGCGGAGCGAGACGCGGGTGGCCGCGAAGGCAGTCTCGATCAGCTCGGCAGCGGTAGATCTGGCCCAGAGTATCTTTGACCATTTGGGCGATAAAACTGCCATGGTCATCGGAGCTGGAGAGATAGGTGAGCAGACGGTCCGCCACCTGCAAAACAACGGGATCGGCACCATGTTGGTCACCAATCGGACGTTTCACCGTGCAGTCGAATTGGCCCGCCAGTGTAACGGCACCGTCGTGCCGTTCGATCAGTGGTACAAGCACCTCCGTTTGGCTGACGTCGTCATCGGCTCGGCCGGAGGCAGTGATTATCTCCTGGTGCCAGCGGTGGTGGAAGAAGTTCTCCGCGAACGCAAACGCCGACCAATGTTCTTTATTGACCTCGGTGTGCCGCGGAATTTTGATCCGCGCCTTAATGACCTCGACAACGTGTTCTTGTATGACATCGACGATCTCGAAAAGGTCATCGAGGACAATAAGGATGAGCGCGAACGCGAGGCGGTGAAAGCTGAGGCAATTGTCACTGAGGAAGTCGAATCCTTTTGGGCTTGGCTCGCAAGCATGGATGTTACACCTACGATCGTTGCTCTGCGCGAGAAGGCCGATGCGATTCGCAGGCATGAGTTGGAGAGGACTCTGGCAGTCCTGAGAGATCTCCCCCCGCACGCACAGAAAGCCATAGAGGCGCTGAGTTCGTCCATCACCAACAAACTGCTCCACCCACCGATTGCCTACTTAAAAAGCAGCAGCAGAAATGGCGACAGTCAGGAAGGAGCAGATGCGGCGGCCGTGCGTCGGATTTTTGGCTTGGATGATGAGAGTGAATGATGCTACCGCCCGCTTTTCTTCTCCCTCTCCGGCGTGGCGGGAGTGGGAAAGGCTGGCTGGCCCAAGGTTTGAAGCCATGACTCACACCCTCCGTA
This sequence comes from uncultured Enterobacteriaceae bacterium, assembly GCA_964489255.1. GTDB lineage: Bacteria > Desulfobacterota > Binatia > Bin18 > Bin18 > CAZAYE01. Next base: position 4,249 of record CAZAYE010000050.1, on the reverse strand, counting down.
TAGGTACCCGCGGCAGTGCTCTGGCTCTTTGGCAAGCGAGATGGGTCAAGACGCAAATCGAGAGCCTGTGGCCAGGATTACGGGTGGAACTCGTACCGATCAAAACCTCTGGCGATAAGATCCAAGGCATCTCCTTAGCGCAGGTGGGCGGCAAAGGCTTGTTCGTCAAAGAAATTGAGGAAGCCCTGTTGGCCGGGACGATCGACCTCGCGGTTCATTCCATGAAAGACTTGCCTGCAGAACTGCCCGAAGGACTCACTCTGAGCGCAGTGCCAGAACGAGAAGACACCCGAGACGTGCTGATCACTCGGCACGGAGAGACTTTAGATGAGTTACCAGCGGGTACGCGAGTGGGCACAAGTAGCTTGCGCCGCCAGGCACTGCTCTTACACGTCAACCCAGGTCTCCACATGGAGACACTGCGTGGCAATGTGGATACGCGCCTGCGCAAACAGCAGGAGGGAGTAGTAGACGCCATAGTCCTGGCCGCAGCCGGACTCAAACGTCTCGGCTTAACCCCAGACCATAGCTGCGTTCTTGATGAGCAAGAGTTCCTCCCAGCCATTGGTCAGGGCGCGCTTGGTATCGAGACTCGGGTGAACGACGAAACCGTCACAATAGTCCAGCCCCTGCATCACCAGGCCACTGCAGTAGCTGTCAGCGCAGAACGTGCGTTCCTGCGTCGTATGGGGGGAAGCTGCCGTACCCCACTGGCAGCGAAAGGGACTGTCTTAAGCAATACGATTCTTCTTCGTGCTTTGGTCGCTAGCCCCGATGGCCGGCGCCTGATCCGAGGCGAACACGAAGGACCGATCGATATGGCAGAACAAGTTGGCGCTACCCTGGCGGAGAGATTACTCGCACAAGGTGGAAAAGAGATATTAGAAGAGCTATGAGCCTCAGCTATCAGCGATTAGCCAAAGGAGACTAAAGACTGGCCGAGGCTTTAAGGTCTGCTGTCGAAAGGACTGTCTTGACTGTCTTAACCCAAAGACCTTAATGGACCCAACGGCCGCAAAGCTGACAGCTGATAGCTGAGGGCTGATTGCTACTCATGCCAACCGGTAAAGTCTATCTCATCGGCGCCGGGCCGGGCGACCCGGGGCTATTGACCCTCAAAGGAAAGCGCTGCCTCGAAGAGGCCGATGTTGTCATCTACGACTATCTGGTCGATCAGCGCATTCTCACCTATACACGATCCGAAGCCGAGCTGATCTACGCTGGCAAGAAAAGTGGAGGTGACTCTATTCCCCAAGCAGAGATCAACCGCTTAATGATTGAATGGGCTAATGGTGGCCGGGTTGTTGCCCGACTCAAAGGAGGAGACCCCTTTCTCTTTGGCCGCGGTGGAGAGGAAGCTGAAGAACTAGTCGCAGCTAATGTGCCGTTCGAGGTCGTCCCAGGTGTGACCTCAGCTCTGGCGGTGCCAGCGTATGCAGGCATCCCGGTTTCTCATCGAGAGTACGCTTCGGCCGTAGCAATTGTCAGTGGTCACAAAGAAGTGTGGGAAAACGCCCCGCATCTCAACTGGGCGACCTTGGCTGGAGTTGGTGGGACGCTTATCTTTCTTATGGGCACCCGCCAGCTTCGCCACAACATGCAGCGCCTTATCAATCACGGCCTTCCCGCCAGCACGCCAGTAGCACTGATCCGCTGGGGCACCCGCCCCGATCAGGAAGTACTGACCGGAACCGTGGAAACAATTGCGGATCTCGCAGCCGAACGACGTTTCGAGCCGCCAGCCATAGCAGTCGTCGGTGAGGTGGTACATCTGCGCGAGCGACTGCGCTGGTTTGACACGAAGCCGTTGTTCGGTCGGCGTATTGTTATCACCCGACCTCGTGTGCAAGCGAGTCGGTTTGGAGAACTGCTGGAACAGCAGGGCGCAGAAGTTTTCCAGTTTCCTACCATTGAGACTGTACCTGTGGCCTCGTACGCACAACTTGATGCTGCACTCGATAAACTGTCAGCGTATCACTGGTTGATCTTCACCAGCGTGAATGGGGTGCAGTATTTCTTTAGCCGTTTACGCGCTCGCCAGCAGGATATTCGCAGCCTGGGGACGGTGCGGATTGCCGCCATTGGTCCGGAAACTGCCCGGACAGTAGAAGCCCTGCACCTCCGGGTCGATGTGATGCCTGAAGAGTATCGGGCTGAAGCGTTGTTCACAGTCTTAGGAAATGTGAATGGCCAGCGGATTCTTCTGCCCCGCGCAACCATAGCCCGCGCGGTCTTGCCTCAGGAACTCCGGGCGATGGGTGCCCAAGTCGATGAAATCCCTGTCTACCAGACGATCCGGCCACAGAACGGACGACCAGAGGAGTTGCGGGAGCTACTAAAAGAAGGAAAAATCGACTTGGTGACTTTTACGAGTTCAAGCACGGTGCGTAATTTTGTTGCCCTTTTTCCTGAAGACAATCCGTCAGTGCTTCTCGGCAAGACTCGGGTTGGCTGCATCGGACCGATCACCGCTGACACTGCCCGCGAGTTCGGCCTTGAGGTTGCCATACAACCCCGTACCTACACGATCCCAGCTTTTGCTGAGGCGATTGTGCAGTATTTTAGCAGTCAGCAATCAGCGGTCAGCTGAAAGCTGAGAGCTGAAAGCTAAGTGCTCACCAAGGAGAACGACCATGCGCTTTCCCATCTATCGTGCCCGCCGACTGCGGCGTAATGAGAACTTCCGCCGTTTGGTCCGCGAGACGAAACTGAGCGTCGATGACCTTATCATGCCGCTCTTCATCGTCCCTGGCACCCGCGTGACCAACCCGATCTCCTCCATGCCTGGCATCGCCCAGTTGTCGATTGACCGAGCAGTAGAAGAATGTAAAGCCATACGCGACCTTGGCCTCCCCGGGGTGATCCTGTTCGGGATTCCAGAGCATAAGGACTCAGTCGGCTCTGAGGCCTACGATGACAACGGCATCATCCAACGTGCCCTGAGGGCGCTCAAAGAGCGGGTACCTGGGCTTTTGTTCATTACTGATGTGTGTTTCTGCGAATACACCGACCACGGCCATTGCGGCATCATCAAGGGACAGGATGTCGAGAACGATGCCACTCTGGAAGTTTTGGTCAAAGAGGCTCTCTCGCACGCTCGTGCGGGTGCCGATATGGTCGCACCATCAGACATGATGGATGGTCGCATTGGCACTATCCGACAGGCGCTGGACAGCGAAGGGTTCCCGCACGTTCCGATCATGGCGTATGCAGCCAAATTTGCCTCGGGTTTTTATGGTCCGTTTCGCGAAGCGGCTGAGTCAACCCCACAGTTCGGCGATCGCCGCTCTTACCAGATGGACCCACCTAACGCGGAGGAAGCGCTCAGGGAAGTCGAGCTGGATATCGCAGAGGGGGCAGATATTGTCATGGTCAAACCTGCTCTCCCCTACCTCGATATCATCCGTCGGGTGAAAGAAAAATTTGGCTATCCAGTGGCGGCATACAATGTCAGCGGTGAGTATGCGATGATCAAGGCTGCGGCACAGAATGGCTGGTTGGATGAGGAGCGAGTCATGCTGGAGGCCCTGATTGGCATAAAAAGGGCCGGTGCAGACATAATCCTCACGTACTTTGCCAAGGACGCGGCCAAGATACTGAAGTAACAAGTGAAGCGTCAAGTGTAACAGAGTGTCGAAGATCAAGAAGCTCCTCTTCACGTTTTACGCTTTAGGTTTCACCTTTCACGAATGAGTCGTGGTTGCCCGATGCGTCGCAAAAAGGCCCAATCTCTAGGATCACTTGAAGCCCTCCGACAGGTGCGCAAGCCTTTGCCTCCACCGAGCCGGGTAAAAGCGAACGAGAAGAAGTACCGCCGGGTAGTGAGACAACGGATGACTCGTAAGGAGATTGAGCAGGAAACCAAAGAAGAGTAAGGTAAAGCCTACTGAATTCTCTGGGGAGGAGGAAAAGATAATGAAGAAGTTGTTGTGGAGGAGCTTGCTGACAGTAGGGCTAGGAATGTTGCTCCTTACTGGCTCTGCATACGCATATGTTGATGAATACGACGATTATTCAGACTCGCATCCGCTCCGCATTGTCGCCTATGCCCTTCACCCGGTCGGCTACACCCTCGAATGGTTGGCGCTGCGTCCGCTCCATGCCGTAGTCTCGCAGCCGGAACTGAGGCCGATCTTTGGCTATGATTCATACGGCCCTGAACTTACGGACTTCGATCGCCCTGGAGAGGTCGCGGTGACTCCGCCGCCTGTTGTGTCCCAGCCAACAATAAGTACCGCAGACCTTGAGG
>CAZAYE010000049.1:5140-10768 GCA_964489255.1 uncultured Enterobacteriaceae bacterium | reverse complement strand
GAGGAGCGCCGCGTCCGCTGCCTGACCTTTTTACAGGGAAAGAGGGACTTGACCCTTCTGGAATAGGAAGACGCCGCATCTGTCACAGACCGTTGTAAGCAAGCCAATTCGCCTTCTGGCGCACGGTGTGTTACCAGAAGTGCCGTCGCCACAACGGATTCCTCCATCGGTTTCCGAGCATGCCCACACTGTGGCTATAAGAGCGTTCCTGAGTTGACCCACATCCACGGACGCGATAAGGGCTGGGTCTCGCCGGCAACTGTTACTTTTTGCGGGCATGTAAAGGAGAGAAACTACTATGCAAGCCATTACCGTCACCACCCCGGGTGGACCTGAAGTCTTACGTCTCACGACTGTCCCCGACCCCGTACCTGGACCTGAACAGGTATTGGTGCGTGTGCGTGCGACTGCTTTGAACCGAGCGGATGTCATGCAGCGCTTAGGGCAGTATCCTCCTCCCCCCGGAGAGTCCAACATCCTGGGACTGGAGCTGGCGGGCGAAGTCGAAGCAGTTGGCGCGGCAGTGAAAGATTATGCCCCTGGGGACCGAGTGTTCGGCCTCGTTGGGAGCGGCGGATACGCAGAAAAGGCACTGATCGATGCGCGGATGGCGATGCCCATTCCTGCGGGGTGGAGTTTCGCTCAAGCCGCCGCCGTACCGGAGGTGTTTTTTACGGCACAGGAAACCCTGTTCACCCTCGGCGGGCTCAAAGCAGGTGAGACCGTTCTGATCCATGCCGCGGCCAGCGGCGTCGGAACCGCCGGTATGCAAATGGCCCGCGAGACCGGCGCACGTATTCTTGTCACTGCCGGTTCAGCCGAGAAGATTGAGCGTTGCATTGGGTTGGGCGCTGAAGCCGGCTGTAACTATAAGGAACAGGATTTCGCTGACTGGATCAAGGAAGTCACCAACGGGCAAGGGGTGGATTTGATCGAAGACTTCATCGGTGCGGCCTATTGGGACCGGAACCTCCGCAGCCTCAAAGTTGGCGGCCGTCTGGTACTGGTCGGTCTTATGGGCGGAGTCAAGGTCGAGGTAAACTTGGGCTTGCTGATGACCAAACGCCTGCAGGTGTTCGGCTCAGTCCTGCGCAGTCGGCTCTTAGCTGACAAGATTGCCATCACGCAGCGTTTTCGGGCCAAGTGGCTCCCCCTCCTCGCCGCAGGCCGCATTAAGCCGATCATTGATCGCATCTTCCCCTTGGCACACGCAGCCGAAGCACACCGTTATATGGAAGAGAACCGGAATTTCGGGAAAATTATTCTCTCGGTCTAAGGCAAGTCTCAAACAAGTCTCCGAGAAGTCAAGGCAGGTCTCGAAAAGTCAAGGCAAGTTAGAAGACGCCTGCCTCTAAGCCCGTCTCGACTTGGGTTGGACTCGCTTTGACTTGTCTTGGACTTGCCTGAGACTTGTTCGGGACTTCCCTACTTAGCGCTCTTGTGGAGCACCTCTTGCTGATAAAGCGTCGCGATAGTGTCTGGTGAGCGTCCAAGGTAGTGGTTGAGAATCTCTTCGTTGTGTTCCCCCAGGAACGGCGCCTGCAAATCTAATTCTGCGGGAAAAGCCGAGAACTTGAACGGAAATCCAGGGATGGTCACTTCGCCGAGAAGGCGGTCTGGCACCTGGCGGACCATACGGCGAGCGAGGAAATACGGGTGAGAGATCGTCTCTTCAATAGAAAGCACCGGTCCAGCCGGCACTCGATGGTCAGCTAACGCTTTGAGCGCATCCTCATCAGTGGGGAACGACTGCAACCAAGCCTCGATCATGGCAATGAGTTCTTTCTGGTTCCTGCCGCGCCGGCCAGCACTGGAGAAACGTGGGTCAGTCGCCAATTCTGGTTTGCCCAGAGCGCGGGCGACGTTCGGCCACTGGCGGTCTAATGCCAGGATGACCATGTAGCCTTGCGGTCCTTTGAACACGCCTTGCGGGCACGACCCGTAGTGATGCACGCCAAAGCGCATCGGCTTGTACGCGCCTTTACTGGCCGCAAACATCTGCACCTCAACTGACTGCATGTGATAGAGCGCATCGACCATCGAGATGTCAATGTACTGCCCCTGGCCTGTGCGGTCACGATGAAGCAAGGCATAGCCAAGAGCAGCGAAAGCGTTGACGCCGGAGATACCATCAGCAATAGCGACACCGACAAAGCGCGGTGGCCCGTCCGGGTCGCCGGTCATGTGCATAATGCCGGAGAATGCCTGGGCAATGTAGTCATAGCCGGTGAGGTGAGACATGGGGCTCTTGCGACCAAAGGCAGAGATTGAACACATAATCAGGCGTGGGTTGAGCTGCCGCAGTGACTCATAATCCAAGCCGCGCCTTTCCATCACACCAGGGCCGTAGTTTTCGATCACCACATCGATCCTGGGAATGAGCGCTCGGATCAGTTCAACACCCTCTGGTTTGCTGAAATCGACACACAGGCTCTTCTTGCCCCGGTTCTGCTGAATGAAGTACACACTGCGGCCGTCTTTGACAAAAGGCAGGGAACGCGATGGGTCACCGTTCTTTGCCTGTTCGACTTTGATGATTTCTGCGCCAAGCTCGGCCATCAACCGGGTCGCTGTCGGACCAGCGAGGTATTGGGTGAAATCCAAAACCTTAACGCCTGCCAATATCCGTGGCTGCGTGCCATTCGTCATGCTCAACACCTCCTTTGGGTTGGAGATTGTATAGCGTAAGGGCGCTCGCATTGCCAACACACACCCCCTGCATGCAAAGTCCCCGTTCGTGCTTCGACAGGCTCAGCACGAACAGGTAGGGACGGCGAACGACCCCGTTCGCCCTGAGCTTGTCGAAGGGTGAACGGCGGGTAATAGTCCTTTATGAAATGCAAACTGGTCTGAGAAAGTCAAAAAAGTTTGGGACTTGCCTTGGACCTGCTTGAGACTTGCCTGAGACTTGCTGGACTCCGATCAGCATGGGCAGATCGGTCACTTGCCAGAAGCCGCTTTGAAGAGCGGCTCGGAAGTCAGGGGAGCAATCAACACGCGCATAATGCGACGGCCGCTCGTCTCCAGCACTCTGACTGAGTGACCGTCAAGTTCTACGCTATCGCCAGTGCGACCAATGCGGCCGAGCTGGGCATTGATATACCCACCAATCGTGTGAGTATCCCTCACTTCAACCTGAGCAAGTCCGAGGGCTTCGGTCACGTCTGAGAGGAGCATCTGACCATCGATGACTGCCCCCTCAGCGGTTTGCTCCATTTTCGGCGGTTCGGCATCGAATTCGTCCTGGATCTCACCGACCAGTTCTTCGAGAACGTCCTCTAGCGTCACTAAGCCAGCCGTACTGCCATACTCGTCGACAACCACTGCCATATGCAAGCGGCGTTGTTGAAAGTCTTGCTGCAGGGCTTCAACCGGCCGGCTCTCAGGGACGAAGAGAATCTCGCGTTTGATCTTCAGCAGGTCAGCCGAACTCTTGATCTCGATTCGCTGCAGGAAAATGTCCTTGATGTGGACCATACCGATCACATTGTCAATGTCAGTCTCGCATAGCGGATAGCGGGTGTGACCAGTACAGTAGATGGTTTCCAGGTTGTCCGTCCAGGTTTTACCGAGCGACAAGTAGTCAATATCCGGCCGCGGCACCATGATCTCCATGACCGTGCGACCAGCCATATCCAAGACGTTCTCCAACAAGTTGACCTTCCCGGCCGAGAGTGCACCGTGGCGCTGCGACTCAGAGAGGATCACACGGAGTTCTTCCTCTGAATGAGCTAACTCCTGAATACTCACCCGCTGCTCCCCGAGCAGCCGCAAGAGACCGTTAGCGCAGACATTTAACAACCACAGGGCTGGAGAGAAACAGACAGAAAACAACCAGAAGGGCAGCGCAGTCCACAATGCCACTTCCTGAGGCTTACGGATGGTAAAAAACTTGGGGAGCAGTTCCCCCACAACGATGTGGAGGGCAGTAAGCAAAGCAAAGGCTACAGCAAAAGAAAAACCGTGCACAACCGCCGGCGACCAAATACCGACGAAGTTCAGCACGGGCTCAAGTACTTGAGCTACTGCTGGCTCCCCAATCCATCCGAGCCCCAAGCTCGTGAAGGTCACACCGAGCTGCACCGCAGAGAGGGAACGATCAAGGTTATTGATGACTCTCCGGGCAAGGCGGGCTAGTGGGCTCCCGCGCCGAGCCAAGTCTTCAATGTGGGCGCCACGGACCTTGACCAGAGCGAACTCAGCAGCCACAAAGAACGCGTTGGCTAGGATTAGCCCACAGGTAAGAACAAGCTGCCACCCAACCCCAAACATACGAACCTGCTATTTACGCAAGTACGAGAGGACAGGGAGGAATGACAGCGACGAACCGGAGGACCAGCGAACAGGAAAGCCAGTCTGGTAAGGGCGGATCGGAATCTTTGGTATCTTTCATAACAATTGCACGAAAGCGGGCTTATTTGAGCATAGATACGGGCAAGAAAGCAAGGGTCTGTTCTACAACTTGCCTACGCTCAAACGCTGAATAGGAGCCCGGAGGAGAATCCGCATGCAGGCTCTCTATTGGGATGGACAGCGGTTACGTCTGAGAAAATCGTACCCTGAGCCGCACGCTACCGAGCAACTCGCCCTCGTGCGTGTTCACCTGGCAGGGATTTGCTCCACCGATCTGCAGATCTTCCAGGGATATATGGGATTTCGTGGAGTTCCAGGGCACGAATTTGTCGGTGAGGTCAGGGAAGGTCCAATCGGCTTACTCGGTAACCGTGTAGTAGGAGAAATCAACTTCGCCTGTGGCACGTGTACAGCATGTCACCAAGGGCTGGGGCGCCATTGCCCAGACCGCCAGGTGATGGGCATTCTCAATGCTGACGGCAGCTTCGCTGAGTATCTCCGTGTGCCAGTGGCCAATTTACATGTCGTCCCAGAGCAGCTGCCGGATGAGGAAGCCGTATTCACGGAACCGCTCGCAGCAGCGTTTGAGATCTTAGAGCAGGTCCACCTACAGCCTGCGTCTGAGGTCGTCGTGCTTGGCGATGGGAAACTGGGATTGCTGTGTGCCCAAGTCCTCCATCTGAGCGGTGCACGGGTGACAGCAGTCGGAAAGCACCAAGAGAAGCTCCAGATACTCCGCAAGCTTGGCGTGGGCACCGTCCGGTTAAGGGACTGGCGCCCTGCTCAAGTGGACCTCGTTATCGAGGCGACTGGTTCGACCGCCGGTCTTGCGTTAGCGATTGAGGCCGTACGACCGCGGGGCACGTTGGTTTTGAAGAGCACCGTCGCGACGTCTCACACAGTGTCACTTGCTCCACTCGTGATCAACGAGGTAACCGTCATTGGCTCCCGCTGCGGCCGGTTTCCGCCAGCCCTGCAGGCACTCGCGCAACGGCGCGTGTCGGTTACACCGTTGATTGACAAGATCTATCCCTTAGCAGAGGGAATCACAGCGGTGCACCACGCGGCTCGACCGGGCGTACTGAAAATTCTGCTGCAGAACCGATAAAACAAGTCTCAGAGGAGTCTAAGACAAGTCAAAACAGGTCCAGGGCAGGTCAAGGCCCATCAAACAAATCGGCGGATTCAGAGTCGCCTTGACTCTTTTATACTTTTTGACTTTTTGAGACCTGTCTGAGACTTGTCCGGGACTTGCCTGAGACTTTTTACTTCGCC
>CAZAYE010000049.1:3596-5130 GCA_964489255.1 uncultured Enterobacteriaceae bacterium | reverse complement strand
GCCATGGCCGTGGCGGCACCAGGAGAAGTATCTGGATACTCCACCAGCTGGACCGGGATTTGCTGGAGTCCCCTGGGCTCACGGAAGACAGAAAAATAGATCGTATCTCCAGGCCGGAACCGTTGCATCTCCTGTTCGAGCTCCTCTCGGTTATGGATACGTTTGCCATCCACAGCGAGAATGAGATCGCCGAATCCTCCATGTTCACCATTCGAGACAAACGGCATGACCAAAGGCGCAAGCGGTGTGAGACTCAGCATCCCGGTCATCGCCTGTTTCCACGTGAGAGTTGCCTCTCCCTTAAGGCCTGCCTGGTGCGCAGGGCTCCCTTCGATCACCCGCGTAACTCGGACTCCTGCCGGATAGCGACACGCCTGCACCGTCTGGCCAGCGATACCAAGGTACGCTGGCTTGGGAGGAACGTGCAGAGTGGGTGCAGCAGTGGGCTGCGGCGTAGAGGGAGTTGGTTGAGGAGACCGAGCAGCAGGCGCCTGAACCGCCGGCGTTTCCATTACCTGTGGATGCGCTTCACCATCGTCCTGGAGTGGAGACGGCAGAGATGGCTGCGGCGCCGCAGAGGAGCGAGGCTCTTGAGGGGAAGCTGCCGAAGGCAGATGTTGTTGCCCGCGCGAGTCCTGCCAATTGGATCCCTGCCAGGATGGACTCTGCTGGGCGAAGACTGGGAAGGTGGGCAGGAAGAGAAACGTCAGGAAAACCAAGGCGCCTGTCCGACCAGCCCGCATGATGGCTTCCTCTCCGAGGCTTCAATGAACCCCTTGAACACTGGTCTGGTGCAGCGGTGCGGAGGAGAGCGCCGGCCAATCATCCAGCCGTACTGGGAGTTGGAGGACCGCATCTCCACGGCGCACGGTCAAATAGACCGTTGTCTGTGGTCCAAACCTGGCAACGGCCCGTTCAAACTCCACCTGGGTTGCTACTCGTTTGCCGCCAACGGCGAGGATCAGGTCCCCGTGATCGACCCCACCAGTCGCTCGCAGGACCTGAGCGGCCAGGGGCGCAGCAGGAGATAACACCAACAAACCTGCCACGGTTGCGGCTGCGACTTCACGCCCGGTCAGTTCCCTGGCCGGACGGAGTCCTGCGCGCTCGGCTGGACTGCCCGGAGAGACAGCCATGACTTCTACCGCTTTGATGGTCAGCGCATGCATACACAAGCGTGAACGGTAGAAGTCACGGGTGTTCACCCCTAAGTAGCCTGGTCCACTGACCGCAGGTTGCGCTGGGGGCCAGGAGGCTGGGATTTCGCGCTGCGCGGTGGGGACCTCAGTATCCTGAATGCCAGGTCGTCCACTTGGCTGTTCATTCTGAAGAGCTGCTTGCCCTGCCCCGTCTGCGGGCTGCAGACTGGGATTCACAATAGCGCGCTGTACAGGACTGGTCGCTGGTTTTTGGGAAGATTCCGGTCCTGCTGGGGATTGCAGCAGTGAGGCAGGAGGTGGTCCCCCTTGCCAGGGTTGTTGGGTGTCCTGCTGTCCGCGTGTTTACACAGGGTCCTCCTTGCTTGAGCACTATG
>CAZAYE010000049.1:0-3586 GCA_964489255.1 uncultured Enterobacteriaceae bacterium | reverse complement strand
TCCGCGTGCAAGACAAGGAAAAAGGAGAAGGAAGCAGGCAGCAGCAGAAGCCCATACCGTTCTATAATATCTCATGGCAGGACCTCCTCTTCCGCTGAAAGGTTCGGGGGCATTAAACTCTCAAAAGTTTTCCCCGTCAAGCCTCCAAGAGGAGTAGAAAAAATACTACTACAGAAGGGGCACGACGTACTAACAAGATTCTGTTCGGTACAGTACTGATAAGGTGACGTTCGTGCTTCAATAACCTCATCCTCAGCACGAATGAACAATGCCCCGCGCTTGCAAAGTCTCTCTCGTGCACCTTAGGCTTGGCGAAAGGTGAACAGTGATTCTTCCGCAGCGTGCCGGCCACAGGAGCGGGGAACAACCTATGCAACGAACAAAACTCTGGCGACTGTTCTCCTGGAGCAGCCTCACACTCTGTTGGGCTTGCGCAGGAAAACAAGCCACCTTGCTGCCCTCGTCAATGCAATCGGCCGCGGTTTCCTCGATAGTCAGGCCAACTGGCGGCACCGAGGAATCTTTCGCCGAACAGGTGTTGAAAGGCTTCTTCCCCTATCGCCAGGGGCCACGGCAAGTCCCTGGTATCGTTCCCGGGACAGCGCTCTCGCGGGGCAATTGGCAACTCGCGGAAAAACTCCTCCCCTCAGAAATTCTTGGTGCTTTGCGGGACGGAGAGCTCACCATCTTGGTCCAAGACACCAGCGATCTGCCGGTGAGTCCGGAATACATTACTGCCACCATCGACCACGCTCGCGATGTGTCCCTAGACGCGGCAGGAAACCTGGCGCACTACCAGGCTGGACTCCCGTTTCCGCTACTCGATCCGGCAGACCCCTCTGCAGGGCTCAAGGCTGCCTGGAACGCACGATACGCAGACACTGGGGACGCGGTGCAGCGTTTGGAGTCCCTACAATTACGTAACAATACCGGTGAGTATGAGTACGGGTTCTCCTTCTTCTACGCTCGTCGCTCTGGCATGCATCGTGCCAAACCGGAACGCAACATCGTTCAGTGGGGAGAGGAAGGCATCTTCTACAAAGAGTTCATGCAGGTGCTCCATCCTGTCCCTTCTCTTACGATCCATCCTCAACTTGGCCTCGTGCACCTGCGTTATTGGCACGATCAGGACACACGTCCAGTTTCGCAGTGGTACATCACTGGCTACCATAGCATCCACCGCCTCCTGACCTTGGTCTACAATCCCGAGGCTTCCGCCTGGCGCTTTCCCGTGCTGTACGAGGACTTCGTGGGAGGCTCCCTGCACGCTTACCAGTGGCGGCTGCTGGGAACACAGGTGGCGTTGGTGCCGGGTTTCGTCCAAGGGACCGCTCCGCTTCTCGGGGGACTCCGGGCCGGGTATCCTCTTGATCCGTGGGAACTGCGCACGGTGTACATCATCGAAGCCGTGCCCCGACGAGCCGAGCATCCCTACAGGCGAAAAGTCTTTTTCTTTGACCAACAAACTTTCGCTCCACTGTACGTGCTCATCTATGATCATCAAGGCAACCATTGGCGCACGGGGTTCTTCTGCTATGCCCGGCCGGATGCGTACCCAGGAGCGGAAGACATCCGCGTGCCCATTCTCATCGGTCGTTCGTGGATTGATTTCAGGATTGACCGGGCAGTCGTCAGTCTGGTGAGTGACGCAGTGTACAACAAACCACTGCCGCCGGAGTTTTTTACCCAAGCGAACATGATCCGTAAAGGGAAATAACACGAGGTTTTCTCCGTTGACCTCGCGGCAGTGAAAGGATAGGACAAGGGCAGTTCCGCAAGACGGACAACCACCAGAACCCGCGCGGGCCACGCGGCTCGGCCGGGAGGAGGAACGCTATGAGTGCCCCAGTGTATATCTTGGGTGGCTATCAGACAGATTTTGCCCGTAATTGGCTGAAAGAAGGCAAAGATATCGTGGCAATGCTCCAAGAAGCCGTGTCTGGCGGACTCACCGCCACTGGCCTTGACGCAATAGAAATTGAGGTTGCCCATGTTGGCAACTTCGCGGCTGAGCTGTACTGCAAGCAGGGACATCTGGGGGCGTTTTTAGCCGAGAGTGAGCCCGCCCTCTCTGGCATGCCAACCTCGCGACATGAAGCAGCCTGCGCCTCGGGAAGTGTGGCCATGCTGATGGCCTCGGCCGAGATCGAAGCTGGTCGTTATCAGCTAGCGCTGGTGATCGGCGTAGAGCAGATGAAGACTGTTGATCCAACCACTGGCGGAGATTTCCTCGGCACCGCAGCCTGGTACGACCAAGAAGCCAAGGGCGTCGAGTTTCCCTTTCCTAAGCTCTTTGGCAGGCTCGGCGACGAGTATGAGAAGCGCTTTGGTTTGAAAGACGAACACCTCGCCCGTATTGCTGAGATCAACTTCTCCAACGCGCGACGGAACCCCCAGGCCCAGACGAGAGGCTGGTTTACCAACGAAACCCAGAACCTGACGTCCGGTAAATACGCCAACCCAGTGGCTGGCCGGCTCAAAGTGCGCGACTGTTCTCAGGTCACTGACGGTGCAACCTCAGTGTTTTTGGCCTCTGGGCCCTTCGCGCGTCAGTACGCTGCCCGTCGAGGCCTGCAACTGGAACAGTTGCCACGTATCCTGGGCTGGGGCCATCACACGGCGCCAATAAAGTTCGATACGAAGATCGCCGAGAGCAAGAACAGCCCGTACGTCTTACCCCACACCCGTCAGGCCATTGTTGACGCTTTCCGACGAGCCGGCCTGCCTGAGGTGTGGAGCGTTCAGGGGATCGAGACCCATGACTGTTTCACGACTTCCGAGTACATGGCCATCGATCACTTCGGCATCACCAAACCGGGGGAGTCGTGGCAGGCGATTGAAGAGGGAATCATTGAGCTTGGCGGCACGTTGCCAATCAACGCCAGCGGCGGGCTGATTGGCTGTGGGCATCCGGTTGGGGCAACTGGCACGCGTCAGGCTTTGGATGCCTTCAAGCAGGTGACCGGTCAGGCTGGGGACTACCAGATCGACGGCGCCACGAAGATTGCGACCCTTAATATCGGCGGCTCGGGCACGACCACCGTAGCGATGGTGATTGGAGTGTGATTTTACCGCAGCCTTCACCCTGCAAGACGCTTAGGTTGCCAAGGAACGTTGGAGAGGCACGGCGTGCCGGGTCTCTCCTGTCGTTGTGGTTTGTCGTTGTCAGCCTCAGTGTTGCTATCGTCCATGCCTTCGACCCTTACCTTTCTCCCCGGCTCGGCATCTCGCTGACAACCCTACAGGCAGCTTTGGAAAAAGTCGGAAGCCCAGTTGTCTTCGCCTCGCGTCCGGGCAGTCAGCAAGGCACCCAGGAAGCTCGTCTGCCGGAGAAGGCAGGAATCGTTCAGGCCGGCAGTGAGACAGAAAACCTGGCGGTTGTAGTGTTATGGCTCCCTGTTAATACAAACGGCAAACTGGCAGGCGCCCAGGCTGAGGCTTACCTGAGCGCTTTCATCCAGCTTTTCCTGACTGATAGCGCTGAAACAATACGGTGGATCGAGCAAGTTGTAGGACGAGCCAGGGCTAACACTGGTAAGGAGCCGTATCTAGAATCGCACCTATTAGAAAAACATCAATTGAAGGT
>CAZAYE010000048.1:0-10777 GCA_964489255.1 uncultured Enterobacteriaceae bacterium | reverse complement strand
GTCGATGAGCGTGGTGATCACTTGCCCATCCTTGGCCTGCTGGGCGCCCAGCAGGGCGTTACGTAGGGCTTCGCTGAGCGACAGGTTCTTGATGCGTTGCGCCGCCCAATCCGCCGAAATTTCCGTGCACGGCATGCCCCACACTTTCTCCGTGTAGGTTTTGAAGAAGATCTGGTACAGACGGTGGCCGAAGCGGTTGGCGACCCACTGGGCGAAATTCGTCTCTTCTTTTCCAGGAAAGAGCCGCGCCTTGGTATAGCTGAGGCCAACTAAAAATGCTTCCAAGGGTCCCAAACCGGCTAAGGCATTGAGCGCCTTGAGCGGATAGTCGAAAAACCGCTCTCCGTAGTAAATGCGCGATAAGCGCGGGCGGACCAGGAAATCCTCCCCGAGCATCTCTTGCCACAAGTCATTAATCAGAGGCACCTTAGAGAAGAAGCGATGTCCGCCGATATCGAAGCGATACCCCCGATAGCTCACTGTACGCGCCAGTCCACCGACTTGGGTGTCGGCCTCGAGGATGACTGAGCGCAGTCCAAGCTTCGTCAGTTCATAGGCGGCGGTTAGTCCCGCCGGGCCTGCGCCGATGATAACAACGGGGGAATGGTTCATCATCACTCCAAGTGTCTCTCGGCAGGAGGCTGTCCCTCTATGACGGCGACCGTGGGTATCTTCGCGCGGCTATCGCCACGAAACAGGAAGGAAAAACCGCCAATGGCAACCGCGAGGCCACTATAGAAATAGTACAACCAGTGCCAGGGGATAACTTGGACGGCAAACCGAAAACCACGCTTGTGCCAGAAGAAGCGGTAGAGCGAAGCATTGAGCGACAGGAGCAAGACAACCGCCACTCCGACGAGGACGAACAATCCAGACCACCACCAGGTCCCCACCCCAGCAAACAGAAGTCCATAGGTCAGCGCTACGCTGACACGACTAGAAAGCTGCAGGTTCAGATCATTAGGCAAGCAACGCTTGCGCAGGATCAAGTCGGTCCACGGCAGGGCACGATGAAAGAAATCAGCCTGCAGGAGTGAGACGACTCCCCAGCGTTTCCAATGTTTGACCTGCAACGTTTTACACAGACGAATTTTCTTACCAGCCTGCTTGAGCCGATAGCCTAATTCAATATCTTCAATAGAGGGCCAACGATACCGCTCGTCGAAACCACCCAACGTCAAGAAAACCTCACGCCGAATTGCGCCGCACGCCCCCCAGAAGGTCGATGCCTCTTCGCGCGCCGTCTGGTGCACGTAATGGTGAAACAGGTTCTTATACTGCGACAGGAAATTGGTCGCACCCGGCTCGTCATCATAGGAACCAAAAAGGGCAGCCAAGTCAGGCTCGTGCTCGAAAAGAGCAACAATCTGGCTCACAGCATCCGCAGGAATGGTGACATCAGCATCGACGAAAAAGAGAATATCGCCACAGGCCGCGCGCGCCCCCCAATTCCGCGCTCGGGCAGGTCCTCCTGGGCCAGGGATTCCCAATACCTGTGCACCGAATTCCTGAGCCAGTAACCCGGAACCGTCTGTATCGCCATCAGCCACGACAATGAGTTCCTGCGGGGCAGGCACCGCCGCTGTCAGGCTTGATAGACACTTGCGGAAGCTCTCCCCTCCGTTGTGCACTGGAACAATGACTGAGAGAGACAGCGAGGCAAGCGAGGGACCCGAGCACTTCCTCAAATCGAGTTGCACACCCCTTTGGTCACTCCTTGAGAGACGTTCAGCCGCTACCTTGTCAACTTCCTTCGGCACAGGATGGTCCTACATTTTTTCTGATTTCGCGGGTCTGCTTCTTTGTTTCCTGCCTGCTTTCGCAACTTTGGGCAACCCCCCGGTCATCTCTGCAGCCGGGTTCGCGTTTCTCTTGCCCGCGGTTGGCAAGCGCGCTAGTGTATTGTTATTGATAAGGTAAGGAGGATATGGCAATGGCAGAGCAACGCATCATTTCTGCGGACTCGCATTTTGTGGAACCGCCCACGATGTGGGCCGAACGCATGGACGCGCGTTTCCGCGACCGTGCGCCCCATACCCAACAGGGCTACAAAGGCAGACCTGGCGAATGGTTCATGTGCGAAAACATTCAGCCAGTTCAGGTGGCTGGCTTCTTCGGCTCAGGCAAGAGCGCCGAAGAACTGCCTGAGCATATCAAAAAGGGCTTCGACGTGGCGCCCAAAAGCGTGTGGGATCCAGCCGAACGCCTGAAAGAGCAAGATCGCGACGGCATTAGTGCCGAGGCGCTCTATACCTCGATGGGCATGCTGTTGTTTGGCCTCAATGACGCCGAGTTGCGGACTGAGTGTTTCAGAGCCTTCAATGACTGGGCTGCCGAGTATTGCAGCTACGACCCCAAACGGCTCATCGGCTTAGGGGCAATCACCCTAGAGGACATTCCAGCCGGGGTAGAAGCACTCAACCGTATGGCCAAGACAGGCCTCCGCGGCGCCTTGATCTGGGGCGCGCCACCTGAGGATAAACCCTATAGCTCACCGGAGTACGATCCCTTCTGGGCCGCTGCCCAAGATCATGACTTCCCTCTCTCCCTGCACATCCTGACCGGTAGGGCCGGCAATCGCTTTAGCCGGCGCAAGGTGCTGTTTGGCTACATGAAGCTGCCCCAAGAGATTCAGTTGACTCTGGCTGACATGATCACCGGTGGTGTGTTTGAACGCTTCCCACGTCTCAAAATCGTCTCGGCAGAGAACGATGTCTCCTGGATCCCCCACTTCATGTACCGCCTTGACCATGCCTATGATCGGCTGCGTCATCTGGAAGGCTTGAGCTTGCCCATGCTGCCCAGTGCGTACATGAAGCGGAACGTCTGGGCCACCTTCCAGTTCGAAACCTCCAATGTGGACTTCACCCGCCAGAGCTTCAGCGCTGACCGCATCATGTGGTCCTCAGACTACCCGCACACCGATTCGCCCTGGCCGCGTTCACGAGAATTTATCGCGGACGCCTTCAAGAACATCCCGTCAGCGGACACCGCGAAGATCACCAGCGGGAATGCCGCTCAGTTGTACGGAATCAATTAGGAAAGAACCAGAGAAACGGAGACGGGGAGAAACGGAGAAGATGATCTTCGAGTCCCCGATTCTCCGTTTCCCCGATTCTCCGGTTCTTGCTACCTTGTCCTAAAAGCTGATCGCTTATTCTCGTGCCAACACTACTCTCTTGGCCGGTTTGCCAATTGCCGTAAGAAACATCACGCTCTTACCGGCGGCAGCTGGCGAAAAGAACGCTGTCACGTCATCATCAAAAAACGTTAAGCCAGTAGCGCCTAAGCCCAGACCGTAGGCCGCCAGGTAGCATTTTCCACCAATGATTGCGGCTTCGAGCTGTGCCGCGCGGTACCCGCGATTGCCGAAGCGTTCGAGGAGAGGAGACAGATCGGCGAGGCAGAAAATATTCACACTCGCATCGGCTGGCAGTTCTTGTCCCAACCCTAGGTATCCAGCCTCACGTCGAAAATTGCCTTCGCGTAACAGTTCCACAGCGTTACGGCTGCGCTGGAAGACATACGCACCAGAAGGAAGACCTTCCACCGCATGAACGATGAGGTAGAGATCAACCAATGTCGCCCCAGAGGGAACCAAAAAATCTGTTGGCACCCCCTGTGTGGAGCGAGCGAGTACGGTAGACAGTTGCGCGAAAGAGAGCGGCTCGCGTGCGAAAAAGCGCGTAGATCCACGGCGACGGATCACACGATCAAGCGGCGCCTCTGGCAAGGCAGTATCGTCCAAGGGCAAAAGTGGGAACAGACGGCCGGCCGCTGTAGGGTCGGATTTCAGTGACAGAACACCACGCCAGTTTGCGACTTCCTGCTCATCCGTAAGAGAAGAGGCTGCATGCATAGTCCTGATCGCTGGATAGTCCACCTCTGTCTGAGACAGTGGAACGGTTGGGAGTTGAAGGGGCACAATGGCAGGTTCGGATTCAGGAACTTGTTCTGCGGTGACTCCCAAAGGGACGAGGGCAAGTGCCACCTCACGTTCAGTGTCGAGATCTAGGAGCCGGTTCACGTCAGCATCGACAAAGCCAGTCACCACACGAGCGGGCACAGCAAGAGCCGTGGTAGCAGCGAGGAAGTTCGCCAGCAAGGTGCCAGCATCCCAAAAACAATGCCGATAGGTGCGTGCCTGATATTTCCACGAGTTACGCCAGTACGTACTCGTACAGATCACCGTCACAGGAGCCTGCAGCACTGCCGGTTCCTGGCCACTGGCGTGGACCAGAACGCCGCGATAATCTCCCTGGCGCAGACACCGCAGAGCAAACTCGCGCGGATCGAAGTGATACACTCCTGCTGGCAGGTCTGGCAGGTCGCCACATACGAGATACAGGTCGATGTGGTAGAGCGCGCCAGTACAAGGGGCGGCACGGAAGAAGTAGACTTCTCCCCCTGGATAAGTACGAGACTTGGTAATCCCAGCGGAAAGATACAAGAGCGCCGCAAGGGCCGACAAAGTCGGGATGCACTCCTCTTGGCGGTCAATCTCAGGGATGGCAATCGCTTCAAGCGTTGGGATCGGCACCGATGGAAGTTCGCGCGGCAATGATAACGGCTCGACTGTAGAATACATCTTGAAGGGCAGTGGTTTGTTGTCCCAGTCGAGGTAGTGACGATTGCTGCGTACGCTTTGCAGCGAGTGTTTGGTCCCGTTGTGATAAGCCCAGGTGGCTGTGAGGTCGCGATTGGTGGCCATGAGTTCCTCCGCGTGCTACGCTAGCGCGGTACAATCCCCACGTTAGTGAACATTATGCCACAGACTACTCCTGTTTCTACCAAGACTAACATCCTAGACGAATGCGAAACGAGGTAGTCGACAAGACAAGGATGTTGCTCTTCTCAGTGGGATTAACTCAAGGCTTTGTCCCGTTCTTTACTTTTTTTTGCCTAAATCCTATTAACCCGTAGAGATGGATGAGCTAGGCAGTGCCTTTGTCACTGTAGTGGTGGCGACCCGGAGTCGGGGTGACAGTGTCGTCAGGACGGTGAGGACGATTCTTGCTAACGACTATCCTGCTTTTGAACTCAGAATCGTTGACCAGAGTGATGACGATCGAACCGAGACCTCCCTCCAACAATACCTTCCTGATGCTCGTGTGCACTACGTCCGCGTGGACACGAAAGGGCTCTCCTCCGCCCGCAACACCGGGGTCGCAGACGCGCAAGGTGAACTCATCGCCATCACTGACGATGACTGCGAAGTGCCCGCCAATTGGTTACGGGAGTTAGTGGCTGCCTTTGCTGCAGACAGCCGGATAGGGATTGTCTTCGGCAATGTCGTACCAGGGTCGCATAACGGCGCGGCCGGATTCATTCCCGCGTACGTCCGAGCGGGGCCGTTTCTCGCCTGTCGCATCAGCGAGAAACATGAGGTTGACGGCGTTGGGGCCTGCATGGGGCTACAGCGAAGGGTGTGGAAAGCGCTTGGCGGGTTTGATCAGATGCTTGGCGTGGGCGCACCGCTCCAGTCGAACTCAGAAGGCGACCTGGTTATTCGGGCGCTACAAAGCGGGTATTTCGTCTACGAAACACCGGCGGTTCAGGTCATTCACCAGGGGTTTCGCACCTGGCCGGAAGGGCTGATACTCATCGGGCGGTACTGGTATGGGACGGGTGCCATGTACGCCAAATATTTTAAAATAGCACCACGGAGCAGCACCCGACTCCTTTTGAGCCTAGCCTGGCGCTGGGCTTTCGGACAATCGCGCGTCGCCTCCAGTCTTGGCGCTCACACCCATAAGGCGTTGAGGCTGATATCGTTTGTCAGGGGATTTGCGGCGGGAATTGCTACTCCCATTGATCGGACTACGGGTCACTATGTAGTCCGAAAAAGCTCAAGGGAACCTTGTGTTCCGACATGACTGGGTTTTGCGATGCTCTATCAGTTGCGCATCCTACGACCGTTGCTCTCCACCTACGGCCGCTTAGAGAAGTGGCGCTATACTCGTGGACTGTGCGCCACCGATCAGCTGTGTTTGCCGGACTTCCTCGGCATAGGGGCACAGAAGGCCGGTACGACCTGGCTCTATGAGAACCTCTGCCGTCATCCAGGGATCTTTCTCTCACACCCCAAGGAACTGCATTACTTCGATGAGACGTTTCACAGGAGCCTGCGGTTTTACGCCAAGCACTTCGAGCCGGGTCGTTACCAGGTCAAGGGCGAGATCACACCCGCGTACAGTATCCTACCGATAGCACGGATACGGTTCATCCGCACGGTCATGCCCGCGGTGAAACTCATCTTCATCATGCGCAACCCAAGCGATCGCGCCTGGTCGCAAGCCGTCATGGAACTGGTGACAAAAAAGAAGAGAAAGCTTGCAGAGGTCACAGATTCAGCATTCAAGACTTATTTCACATCCGAGCGTTGTATGAGACGCAATGATTACCTGACGATCCTGGATAACTGGATGAGCGTGTTTCCGCGGGAACAACTGTACATCGGTTTTTTCGAGGACATCGTGAACCATCCTCGGGAACTGCTCAGCGATGTTTTCTCGCACCTTGGAGTCTCTGGGAAGGTCAATTGGACCCGCTTCCCTGTTGACCAAGTGGTCCTCCCTCACACGGGTCCAGTTCATGGACACCAAGGTAGCCGTACCCACATGCGTCCGGAAATTAGGCGCTTTCTCGAGCAGCTGTATAAGCCAGAGATAGATCGATTGTATGAGCGTTTCGGAGAACCTATCGCCGCTTGGCGTGAAGTGTAGAGGTCTGGCTCCAGAGGGTACCGACATGAAAGAGGTTTTATTTTACAGAAATTTCAAGAGTTTCACCGGAGGGCACCTGAAGGTCTGGGATTACTTTAACCACGTGTTGCATATTCCCAACCATGTTCCCAAAATCTGTTTTTCTCAGGACTCGCTCTGGGATGAAAGCAATCCGTGGTCTGGACTGCAACGTTACGTTGTAGACTCCGAAACTTTAACCTGTCCTGACATCTTGTTCCTGGGAGGGCTGGATTGGTTGAACCTTCCAGAAGAGCAGAGAGAATCCTCACCTATCCCCATTATCAACCTGATCCAGCACGTGAGGCACGCATGGTCAGATGATCCACGCTATCTCTTTCTCAGACACCGCGCGATCCGGATATGCTGCAGCGAGCAGGTTGCTGAAGCGCTCAGAGCCACGGGGCGTGTCGAAGGACCCCTGTTCACAATTCCATACGGCCTTGACCGGCAATGTTTTCCGGAACCGATTCCATTTGTCGAGAAGGATTTAGACCTTTTGATCGTTGCCAACAAGCAACCGAGGTTAGGATGGCTACTGCGATGGAGTCTGTGGAGGCCAGGCAGGCGAGTTCAGGTATTGACGAAACCTCGTCTGAGATCCGCATTCCTGCATCGGCTGAACCGAGCAAGGCTTGCCGTCTTTTTACCCAATCCTGCCGAAGGGTTTTACCTCCCCGCGCTGGAGGGTATGGCGCTCGGCACGGTCGTTGTCTGCCCGGATTGCATAGGGAACCGTTCATTCTGCCTGCCGCCGTGGAATTGCTTCCGGCCGGATTATAACCTCAAAGCCATTCTCACCGCTGCCGCGGCTGCCTGGTAGCTCTTACCCAGCGATATCGACCGGCTCCTGAACAACGCCAGGCAGACGGTTGCTCGGCACGATCTGATAAAAGAACGAAGGGATTTCCTTCACATTTTGGAGAACGTCGACCAACTGTGGCATGCATGAAAATGAAAAACTGTAATGTCATTTTGACCGGTGTACCCCGCTCGGGAACGACACTCATGTGTCATTTATTAAACAAGCTCTCCAACGTGGTGGCTTTAGATGAGCCTTTAGAAGCTTTCACCACCCGCTGGAGTTTTCACGTTCTGATCTGTAAGCGCATCGACCGGTTCTTTGCGCAAAGCAGACGGTCCATATGCACTCGTCAAACCGCAATATCAAAGCATGTCGGCGGCGAAGTGCCGTCAAACACCTTCGGCGATCAGCGCGACGATTCCGGATGGAGAAGAAGACTGGCTGCCAGAGGCGAGATACATATTGACAAAGTGTTGACACCCAATTTTCTGTTAGTGATTAAGCATCCTTCCGTGTTCACCGCGATACTCGAGAGCCTCAACAAGAAGTTTCCGACCTTCGCCGTCATTCGCAATCCCTTGGCCGTCTTAGCCTCCTGGAATAGTGTGCCGTTCCGTGTGTCTAACGGCCATGCCCCAGCCGCAGAACGGTTGGACAAGGGGTTAAGGCAAACCCTGGCACGCATGAGTGACCGCACAGAGCGGCAAATCCAGCTGCTGTCCTGGTTCTTCGAGAGATATAGGAGGGTGCTGCCGGAAGCATCGATCCTGCGTTACGAAGATGTCATCTCCTCGAGAGGGCGGGCGTTGAGTGTAATCACTCCACAGGCGTCCTGTTTCGACGTAGCTCTGGAAAACAAGAACCAAAACACAGTCTATGATCGGGAGTTGATGCAGGTGCTTGGCAAACGGCTCTTAGAGACGGAGGGTCCCTACTGGACGTTCTATACCAAAGAGAGTGTCGAACAGCTTCTAGCGCATTGAGTGTCTGGAATGGTCCGCAGAGGTATAAGCCAGATATAGAACGATTGTACGAGCGTTTCGGAAGACCTATCGTCGGTTGGCGTGGAGCATAATACGGCGGTTGGCACAATGAAAAATTGTAATATCGCTCTGACCGGGCTCCCCCATTCGGGCAAGAGCCTCACATGTCATTTATTGAACAAGCTCCCTGACGTGGTGGCCTTAGATGAGCCGATGGTTGCCCGAAAACTTGCTCGATGGAAGTTTCACATTCTGATCTGTAAACGCATCGACCGGTTCTTCACGAAAAGCAGAGAGTCCCTACGTATCCGTAGCGCTGCGATATCAAGGCATGTCAGCGGAAAAGTGAGGTCAAAGCCTGACGAAGTCATAAGAGAGGGAGAGGCAAAGGGTGAGATACGCTTTGACAAGGTGTTGTCGCCTGACTTCTTGTTAGTCATTAGCCATGGTTCCGGGTTTACGGCACTCCTGGAAACTCTCAGCCAGCGGGTTCCAACTGTCGCTGTCATTCGCAATCCGCTGGCCGTGTTAGCCTCTTGGAATAGGGTTCCGATAAGCACCTTCGTTATGTCTAACGGGCATGCGCCCGCCGCAGAACGGTTAGACAAGGGGTTAAGGCAAACGCTGGCACGCAGGAGCGACCGCACAGAGCGGCAAATCCAGCTACTGTCCTGGTTCTTCGAGAGATACAGGAGGGTGCTGCCGGAAGCATCGATCCTGCGTTATGAGGATATCGTCTCTTCGAAAGGTCGAGCGTTGAGCGTGATCACTGCGCAAACCTCCTCCCTCGATGTGGCGTTGGAAAACAGGAACAAGGATAGGGGTTACGATCGGGAACTCCTGTATACGCTTGGGAGACGGCTTCTGGAGACGGAGGGTCCCTACTGGACGTTCTATACCAAAGAGAGCGTCGAACAGCTCTTACAGGAGTGATCTCATGGCCAACAGGTTTGACGTCGTCGTAGTTCCTGATTTCACGGGCACAAAAGCTCCTACCTTCGAAGCACGGACGTTGTTCTTTCTGGCCTCCTGGCTCGAGAACGCCGGCCAGGCCCGTCAGTTCCCGCTACATGTGGCATGCATAGGCAACCCGCCTTCAAGCGTGCAATGGCTGGCGGAACGCAGCCAGGCGTCGATTACGGTTCACCAGCCGCTTGACGCTGATCGTCGGAGACGTTCCAACAAGCTGCGTGGCCTGGAGGTCCGTGGGCAGGAGGACCGTGTACTTCTGCTCGACACGGATATACTCGTGCTTGCAGATATTAGCGAGCTGGCCGAGATAAGCTACAGCATCGCCGCAGCTCCGGCGAACCAGCCGCGAGTCCCCGAGCGCTGCTGGCGAAAAATCTATTCTGCACTTGGGATGGACCTGCCGACGGAGCGCATCGCCAGTGTGCGTGGTGAGTTGACGTGCCCGGTGTTGAAGAGGACCACGTATGTGGAGCAGCGTTTCGAGTTAAACGCTATGGTTCCGTACTATAATGCGGGCATTGTTTTCGCGCCGTGGGATTGTGGCTTGAGGCCGCTGTGGGAAGATCACATCCGCAGAATTGCCGCGCTCTTCCATGACGGAGACGACGCGTGGCTGGGGGCCGTGGATTCCGATCAGGCTGGATTTGCTACGTCCGTAGAACTCCTGAAGCGCCGCGGTGTCCCTTTCGTGCGCCTCCCTTACGCCTTTCACGCACACCGACTGCATATCTATCGGGGAGCTTTACCGGTTCGCGATATCAAACTCTTTCATGCGTTTGACAGCTTCAGAAAAATGAGTGTCTTCAGGGAAATGACTCCGGATAAAGACGCTCTCCGTCGAGCACTTGGCCACTACCCCAAGACGCTTGTGCGGGATATAGCAGGCGAATGGTGGCGGCAAGATGGCAAGCGTTTTTACCTGGCGAGTATCGTCCGACACCTGCTGCCGTCAACCAGAGATGTTTACCACTTGGGCAACGTATTATCACGACTCTATGAGCGACATGTCATCCCAGCGTTGAGGCACGCACGCAGCGCGATCGGGGATTAGATTATCCGCCGGGCCAGCAGAGGACGTGCAATTGGCCCTAAACAGGCAAACAAGAAAAGCGCAGAGCCGCGCCAATCATGTGGCGCCAGGCGGATCAGTTGTCGGGCCTGCTGGCGCGCATGCGCGTCGTGACCCGTAATGAGCGCGGCTATCGCTTCCTCCACAAGAGGTTCGCTTTGCGGCGCGTGGCAAGCCCCGTCAACCTCGGGTACGTACGCAGGAC
>CAZAYE010000047.1:0-10917 GCA_964489255.1 uncultured Enterobacteriaceae bacterium | reverse complement strand
TGCTGGCATGCAGCTTTTTGACCTGGAAAGCACCTTGCACGAAGTAAAGATTGAGACCGATGGTCCCAGCCGGGCAACCGTCACCCTCAAAAATGAAGCTGAAATCCCCAACAAAGATTTTATCTTGCACTATCGGACCGCGACTCCCGAGATCGGCGACGCCATGCTCGTGCACGCAGATGAACGCGGAATGTTCTTTACGCTCCTTCTCCAGCCGCCGCAACGGGTGCTGTCCACACAGGCGGTGCCAAAAGAAATGATCTTTGTCATCGACCGGAGTGGCTCGATGAGCGGCTTTCCTTTGGAGAAAACTAAAGAGGCGATGCGTCTCGCTATCGAAAACATGAATCCAAACGACACGTTCAACCTGTTAAGCTTCTCCGGAAAGGTGGATCGTTCCTTCGATACCCCAGCACCAAACACCCCAGAAAACCGCGCGAAAGCCCTGCAGTACCTTGCTGCCCTCGATGCTTCAGGCGGCACAGAGATGCTCTCGGCGATTCAGGAAGCGCTGAGCGGTCCTGTTACCCCTGGTCGCATACGCATCGTCTGCTTCATGACTGACGGCTACGTCGGCAACGATATGGAGATCATCGCCACCGTGCGTAAGCATACTGGTACGGCTCGTATCTTTGCCTTTGGTATTGGCAATGCGGTCAATCGCTTCCTGCTCGATGGCATGGCCCACGCTGGTCGTGGGGAAGTCGAGTACGTAACCCTTAAAAGTCAAGCCGCAGGTGCGGCAGAGCGATTTTATGAACGCATCCACGCGCCAGTGTTGACCGATATTGCCGTTGACTGGGGCACGCTACCCGTGACGGATATCCATCCAAAACATTTTCCTGACTTGTTCGGCAGCAAGCCCATCATGATTCATGGCCGGTTGGCCGGCCCGGCTGAGGGAACCATTACTCTGCATGGTAACACTGCCAGCGGTCCTTTCGAACGACAGCTTTCTGTGACAGTTCCTGCCAAACCAGCCCCACACAGCGCGCTGGCATCACTCTGGGCACGAGCGAAAGTTGGAGATTTGATGATGCAGGAGTATGCGGCTTTGCAGAGAGGCAGCTTTCCTGAACCTCTGCGGAAGGAAATCGTCACCTTGGGCATCGAGTTCCGCTTGCTGACACAATTCACCAGCTTCGTCGCGGTCGAAGAGATGACCGTCACTGTAGGTGGCGAACCGACGAAGATTGCCGTGCCGGTCGAGATGCCGGAAGGGGTGAGCTACGAGGGCATCTTCGGCGACACGACGGCTGCTGGATTGGCCAGTGTCAGCCCTGCTATGGCTTACAGCCCAATGGCCTCGCCAATGCCAGCCCCGCCAGCAGCTATGAGGCCCACCCCGACCGAGTCGTTCGGAACCTTCCACAGAGGAGGCAGGGCAACCACACAGGCGAAGCGGCAGATGGGAGCCCTTGAAGAAATGGCGAGGAGATCTGATCCCGCTATTACTGCCCGTGACAAGCTGGCTGAGTCGTTACGCGACTTAGCCGAAAAGGTCGCCAAGGAAGGCAAAGATGGTGGCCTCGTTGCAGGTAAGCTGCGGGTGGTCGACTACAAAATAGACGTAATGATCCACCTGCGTGACACCTCAGCTGAGACGCTGGCAGCCCTGAAGAAGCTGGGTTTCATCCAGACCGGTGAGAGCAAAACGGTCCGCCTGCTGATCGGCACGATCGATGTCCGCCAGCTTGAAGCTCTGGCGAAGCTCGACGCCGTGCTCCGCATCACGCCAGTCGAACTCCAATCAAGGAATAACGCCGCATGAAAAAGTCACGAAGCGTACAAAGAACGTGGCTGCTGATGTTGTGGTTGATCCCTGCACCAGTCTCCCCTATTTCTGCGACAGCACAGACCGCAGGCGCTCCTGGGAGCGCCCCCGCGAATCAACCACAGTTGGTTGTGCAATTGGGTCATGCCGCGGGAGTTGGCGCTGCCGCCTTTTCGCCCGATGGCCATCTTGTCGTCACTGGCGGAGCAGACCACACGGCATGTTTGTGGGATACGGACACGGGCAGTGAACTGCGTCGCTTCTACGGACACACCGATAACATCAACTCAGCCGCTTTTTCGCCAGACGGCCACTTCATTCTCACGGGGAGCCTCGATGAAACCGCCCGTCTGTGGGAGGTAGTGACCGGCAAAGAAGTGCGACGCTTCACCGTAAACCCAGATTTGGATAGCATTTCGGACGTCGCGTTTTCTCCCGATGGCCGTTACATCCTAACCGGCGGAAACGATGCGATCTTATGGGATGCTGCCACGGGGGACTCCGTACGGCGTTTCCAGGCCGCTCGCGTGAGATCCGTGGCGTTTTCCCCCGATGGCCGCTTCATTCTGACTGGTAGCGCGGACAAAACTGTCCGCCTGTGGGCAACAGTGACAGGACAGGAAGTGCGACGATTCGCGGCGCACGCGAAGACCCAGCAGCGCGTGACCGTGCCGACAGCGGCGTTTTCCCCCGATGGCCGTTTCGTTTTGACTGGCGGTGAGGCCGCCACTCTGTGGGACGCGGCGGCCGGACAGGAACTCCGACGCTTTGCGGAAGATTCCTTTTATGTCGATTCCGTCGCGTTTTCGCCCGACGGCCGTTTCGTGCTTACTGGGGAGGAGGCAGGGACCCCTCTGGCTCCTCTGATTGTTCGCGTGTGGAATGCGGCGACAGGACAGGAGGTGCGACGATTCGAGTGGTCTGCAATTTTGCAAAGAGCTCCACTCGCTCCTTCGTTTTCCCCTAACGCTCGCTTTGTGCTCTCGGGAGGGGGTGAAACTGCGGTGCTGTGGGATGCGGCCACAGGACAGGAACACCGGCGTTTCACAGGCTATGTCTCCGCCGTTACTGCCGTCACATTCTCCCCGGACGATCGCTTTGTTTTGGTCGGCAGCGGCAACGCTGCACTGCTGTGGGAACTCGCGACAGGGCGAGAAGTGAAACGCTTCGGAAGACCAGCAGGTACAGTCAACGCTGTGGCGTTCTCGCCAGACGGCCGCTCGGTATTGACCGGGGGCCATCCTCCTCTATGGGGTGAACGCCAGTCTCTAGGGCTGTGGGATGTCGCCACGGGCCAGGAAATTCAACGATTCGCACAGGCAGGAACTACTTACTCCATCGCCTTTTCCCCGGACGGGCGTCTCATCCTAACCGGAAGTGGCGACACTGCTCTACTCTGGGAAACGGCAACAGGACGAGTGATACAACGTCTCGCGGGGCCGGGCCTGACGACGATGTGGGCTGTAGCGTTTTCGCCGGACGGCCGGTCAGTGTTGACAGGGAGCAGCGGGATAGGCAAGACCCCCAGCGTGTGCCGGTGGGATGTGAAAACGGGCCGGCAGATACAATGCTTTACCAACTCTTCATTCTCCTCATTCGGACTCGAAGGTGTTCCTCACTTTCAATTTAACCTCAGAGGGGGTCCTCCTGTTCTGGCGTTCTCTCCAGATGGCCGCTTCATCGTGACGAGCAATAGAAGACATTTTCTAGGAAGCGTTCCCACGTCCGTAGACGTGTGGGAGATCAGGAGTGGACAACGGATGCAGATATTGACGAGTCCCTCTCCAGTCAACGCTGTGACGTTTTCTCCTAAAGGCGACTTTGTTCTGACAGGGGGTGAAGACGGAGCCGCACGCCTCTGGGAGAGGCGCGGCGGACAGGAAGTGCGGAGTTTGATAGGGCATGCCTCCAAGGTGAATGCTGTGGGATTTTCGTCCAGTGGACGTTTCATCGTCACAGGCGGCGCAGATGGCACCACGCGGTTATGGGACGCCGACAGCGGGCACGAACTCTGCCGCTTGATCTCCTTCAACGACGGCACCTGGGTGGCGGTGGATCCCGCAGGTCGCTTCGATACCAACAACCTTGATAACAATCCCGGCCTGCACTGGCTCATGCCTGACGATCCCCTCACCCCTCTTCCGCTGGAAATCTTTATGCGTGACTACTACGAACCTCGCTTACTGCCGCGCATTCTGGCTGGTGAGAAGTTCCGACCGGTCCGGTCTCTGCAGGACTTGAACCGCGTCCAACCTAAGGTCCATATCACCAGGATCGAGCCTCAACCAAACGTTCCGGAGGCAGTTGCCGTCACCGTCGCCGTGGCCAAAGCCACCCGAGAGTTTCAACGTGGTAATGAAAAAGTCAAGGTTGAGACCGGTGTGTATGACCTCCGCCTTTTCCGCGACGGCCAATTGGTGGGGTACGCGCCAGAAACCGACGGTGAGCTTCCAGTTGATCCTGAGACTGGCACCGCCGTGCGCACTTTCACGGTTAAGCTGCCGCTCACCGCCGCCCAACAGGTGGAGTTTTCCGCTTATGCCTTTAACGTCGATCGGGTGAAAAGCGCCACTGACCGGAAGACCTTCCTCCTTCCTAAAGAGCTGCCACCGGTCAAAGGCCGTGCTTACCTGGTCACGGTTGGTGTGAATGCGTATGAGAACCCAGCTTGGGATCTGCGCTTTGCCGCCAATGATGCCCGGCGGATACAGCGTGCTTTGCAAGAGCAGCTCACTCGTACCGGGCAGTACGCAGATGTTATCTCCATCCCGCTGATTTCGGATGCTGAGCTCCGAGATGGAGAGCGAGTGGTGACTGAGAACCAGGCCACCAAGCGGAATATGCACACTGTGCTGAAGCTTCTGGCAGGGAAACCGGTAGACCAGGAACAGCTGCTAGCGATCCCCCAAGCACCTCAGCTCCATCCTGCACGCCCCGAAGATCTCGTGCTCGTTGCGTTCTCTAGCCACGGCTACGCTGATCCGAATGGCACCTTCTACTTCTTCCCTCTCGATATCGGCATGGGTCAGGGACGGCAGATCACGGAGTCGCTGCTGCAGCACGCCATTTCGAGTGATGAACTTTCGCAGTGGCTGCGTGATGTAGACGCGGGGGAATTAGTGCTGATTGTCGATGCCTGCCAATCAGCCGCTACCATTGCCAGCGAAGGCTTCAAACCTGGCCCGATGGGCAGTCGAGGCTTAGGACAGCTCGCTTACGACAAGGGCATGCGCGTCCTGACAGCCAGCCAAGCTGACGATGTCGCGCTGGAGAGTGACCTGCTCCAGCAGGGATTGTTAACTCACGCGCTCGTTCATGATGGCCTGGAAGCGAGACAGGCCGATTTTCAACCCCAGGACCAGACAATCACCCTGAGCGAATGGCTCGGCTACAGCGTAGAGCGCGTGCCCACGCTGTATGAGGAAGTGAAAAAAGGTCAGGTGCAGGCGTTCGGGCGAGAACAGCAAGGCCGAGGGGTCGTGGTTGTCTACAGCCAGCACAGCAGTTCACTGAAGCAACAAGGGTTTCAACAGCCGGCCCTGTTCGATTTTGCCAAACAACGACATTCAGTAGTCCTTGTCCGTGGACAGTAGGACACTCCCGTCCAGTGACGGCGCTGAACTATCCCCAATAGAGCGGATACTCTCTGTCATCGGCCCGCTGGATAAATCTGCTGTAGCTGTGCCAGCAGGTCTTCTTTACTACCAGAGGCAGGCTCTGTCGGAGCAGCAGAAGGGGTATTGTCCACGGGAGCCGATACTGTCCCGGTCACCAACAGGCGTTTCAAGCGTGCGAGCTCTTGGTCGCGCTCGGCCAACTGTTCGCGCAGTTGTTGGACAAGAGCCACCAGTTCCTTGTGCCGGAGGGAAGCCAAGTCTGAGTCTGGTTTCATGCGTTCCTTTTCAGCATGGAGAAGAACGATTTTCAACCCGCGCATTCCGTAGGCAGCGGCTTTGACAGGCAGATCGTAGCTTGGTACTCCCTACCGGCATGGATACAAAACTCCGGCAGGCAATCGAGTCCGCAGTCGTAATGGTGTGGGGAAAGGGAGTACAAATCAATCAGGTGATTCCTTTGACTGGGGATGCTTCAAGCCGGAGCTATGCACGTCTCCATCTGGACGGCCCTGGGCCGGCCACCACGGTCGTCATGATCCTCTCGGGCAGCGTCCTGCCTTTATCATCAGACGAGTTGGCAGTTTTTTCTGAACCGCTCAAAGAGCTGCCATACCTCAACGTGTACCGCTTCCTCCAACCCCTTGGGGTGCGAGTACCACAGCTGTATTACGATGGCAGCCAAGACGGCTTTTTGCTGCTCGAGGATATTGGTGACGTTCCTTTACGGGAAGCCGTCCAGGGTCTCTCTACAGCGGAAATCGAATCCTTGTACCGGCAAGCGATTGACCAACTGGTGTTGCTTCAAGTCGAAGGAACTCGCCGCCGCAACGATGCCTGTATTGCTTTCCAGCAACGTTTCGATCACCGGCTGTTTATGTGGGAGTTTGAACACTTCATCGAGTGGGGTCTAGAAAAACGCGAAGGGAAGACGCTGAGCGCAGCTGAAGGGCGGGAGCTACGGACCAGCTTCGAGCAAATTGCCACGCAGCTCGACCAAGCGCCGTGTTTTTTGAACCATCGCGACTATCACAGCTGGAATCTGTTCGTGCAGAACGATGAGATCCGCGTGATCGATTTCCAGGATGCTTTGTTAGCGCCGGCAACCTATGATCTCGAGACCCTGCTGAACGACCGCGATACCCCTACCGTGATTACTCCTGCTCTAGAACACTCCCTGGTGGACTATTACCACGCCGCGTGGCACGCGCGTGGAGGCGACGTTTTCTCGTACGACCGCTTGTGGGAAGAATATAACCTATGCCTGTTGCAGAAGGCGTGTAAGGTAGTCGGGCGTTTTTATTATTTGGAGTTGGAAAAGGGAAAGACGGGATACACGCGTTACATCCCGCCGACGCTGGCTACGATCCGTCGCGTGCTCGCTCGGCTGCCACAGTATGGGCGGCTGCAAGAAATCATTACAGCGCATTTCCCGGCATAGCCGTGCGAGCCTTGGCTCCGAATGCGCCCTAGGAGGGACTGTATGCACATTGGCATCTCGACCACAGCAACGGCTCAGAGCGGAAATCTGGCCGAGGTGGCGCGGCAAGTGGACGCCCTCGGCTACGACTCCTTGTGGATCCCCGAACACCCAGTGATTCCTATTACATACCAGACCCCGTTCCCTGCTTCGCGGGACGGACAGATCCCGGACCACTATAAGCGTTGGGCCGATCCGTTCATTGCCCTGACCGTAGCCGCGATGGCCACGAAGAAGATCAAACTCGGCACCGGGATTTGCCTGCTGCCGGAACGCGACCCCCTGATCACCGCCAAGGTCGTCGCGAGTTTAGATTTATATTCCGGCGGGAGAGTGATTCTCGGCGCGGGTGCCGGCTGGTTGAAAGAAGAGACTGAGGTAATGGGCACTCGATTCGGCCTGCGGTGGAAGCGCTTGCGCGAAACAGTCGAAGCGATGCGCGTGCTGTGGACTCAGACCGAAGCCAGCTATCAAGGCGAATTGGTCCGCTTTCCGACGGTGCGCTGTGAGCCCAAGCCGGTGCAGAAGCCCTATCCACCGGTGCTGCTCGGGGCCCTGGGTCCTAAGGCGTTAGAGCGGGTCGCCCGTACGTATGATGGCTGGTATCCGTTCGTGCAGAGTCCCGAAGCCTTCGAGAAAGACATGGCAACGCTGAGGAAACTGATCACAGAGGCCGGGAGGAACCCCGACACCTTGCAAGTGACAGTGATTGTTGATCCGCGCGACGGCATGCTATCGGTCGATGAGCTGAAACGCTATCGCGATGCTGGCGCCAGTCGGGTTGTGGTGTACTCGCAAAAAACGAGAAAAGAGGACGCCGAGGGCAAAGCGCTGGAGGTGGTCAAACGGTCAGCGCCGATAGTCGAGCGCGCGCAGAACATATGACCGTCAAGAGACAGGCGGCATAAGGGAAAAAAGGAATCGCCATGCGGGCCATGATCCTTGCGGCCGGCTTTGGAACCAGACTCCAGCCGTTCACGAACACTATCCCGAAGGCGCTCGTGCCGGTCGCCGGCCGACCGCTGATCGAGTACGGTCTCCTGTTTCTCAGATCGCACGGAATCGAAGAGGTTGTTATTAACCTGCACCACCTGGGAGAGAAGATTCGTACTGCGTTAGGTGATGGCAGCATGTACGGCCTGCGCATTACCTATTCGCCAGAAGATCCGCTCCTAGAAACCGGTGGTGGCATTAAGAACGCGCAACCGTTTCTCGACGGTGATACGTTTGTCGTGCTCAACTGTGACACGATTATCGACCTAGACCTGAATGCATTGGTCACTAGGCATCGCCAGACTCGCGCTGTAGCGACTTTAGTGCTGCGGCCGGATCCAGAGGCGGCCCGTTACGGCATTCTGGAAATCGACGCGAGCGGTCGTATTCGACGGTTTCTTGGCCAACCTACAGAAGTAAGCGAACCGCTATCGCCCTACATGTTCACTGGATTGCAAATCCTGGAGCCACGAGTCTTCGACTTCATGCCTGAGGTAAAGCCATTTAGCACAACACGCGAGATGTACCCTCAGATGCTGCACGCCGGCGAACCATTGTATGGGTTTATCCACACCGGCCCGTGGATGGTGGTAGATGACACCACTGGTCTAGCGCGGGCTACGCAGGCCGTTATTGCCGGGCAGGTCCGTTTGTCATATTTACGTTCCTGACTTGCTATCCACGATTCGCACGAAATTCTCCAGGCACCGCTGCGATTCTCGGGTGTCACAGACAGTAGAAAGCAACCACTCGCGAAGTGGATCTATACAGGGATTCCAACGGGGAAATGATTCTGGCGGGAGTGATGACGCAAGCGCGTAAATCAACTTTGAGATGATTTCCGAGGTGAATTCAGGATGGAATTGCGTACCCCAGATAGTATCTCCCAGCCTAAACGCCTGATAGGCCCAGTGGTCATTGTGCGCGAGTGTGACTGCGCCCGGAGGCAGTTCGGTGACAACATCACCATGACTCATCTGAGCAGGAAAAGACCCTGAGACGTCGGAAAAGAGGGGATCAGTCTTTCCCTCTGCTGTTAGGTTGAGGGTTACGGTTCCCAATTCCCAGCCATGACGGCACTTCTCGACTTTTCCGCCGAACGTCTGGGCCACGAGCTGATGTCCGAAGCAGACACCATAGAGTGGAATAGCGCGGTCCGCCGCCTGCCTGAGAAACTCTTTGCTGCGAGCAATCCAGGCCTCGCTGTCGTAGACGGACGCAGGCGAGCCGGTGACAAT
Organism: uncultured Enterobacteriaceae bacterium; assembly: GCA_964489255.1. Classification (GTDB taxonomy): domain Bacteria; phylum Desulfobacterota; class Binatia; order Bin18; family Bin18; genus CAZAYE01. The sequence continues at coordinate 1,818 of CAZAYE010000047.1, read as the reverse complement.
CACGCCAGCCCAGTCCGGCTCAGGCAATTCCTCTTTGCGGGCATCAACAACGACGAATCGCTCCTCGCCCAGCAGATTCAAGAACGCCCGCTCGTAAGGACCGAGGATCTCGATCACTCGGCGTGGTAGTTCACCAGTTTTGAGGATGAGGATGGGTTTCATATCTGTAACTCGCCTAATACCAGTATGCGCAATTCTGTCACCTTCTTGAGTGCACCGTCATTGGTAAGAAATGCTTGGCAGCCTGCAGCAAGGGCAGCAGCAATTTGGAAGGCATCTGCAAGGAATAAATTATATCGTGCCCGCAGTTCTGCAGCACTTTCGGCGACAGGGTCAACACCAACGTAGCGTGTATGAACACCTGCGGTAATCACCTCGCGGAACCGCTGCACGAGCGCCCTATCACCGTGTCGATAGGGATGCACCAAACATTCAGCAAGTGTCACCGACGAAGTGATTGCCTCAAATGCCCCGCGGTTGATCTCCTGAAATACGATATCAGTCAACGGCTGATACGCCGAGACACCTTCCACGTGATAGATGACAGGAGCTGTATCCAAGAACAATCGCTGAACACCGCGAAGGGCATTATGAATGTTCAAGGGTTGCGCTTCCACTGTTTCTCCCGGCTTTCATCCGCCTCACGTCGCGTTCGCGACACCCACTCCTGGGCGTCTTCCCCGCCTAGCAAGTTCGGCGCAATACCGCGAACAGACATCCAATCGTGGCGTTCCACAGGCTCGCTTTCAGCAGGGCGAGCCACAAGATCGTGCGCGGTTATTTCAATCAGACGCAGACGTTCAGCCACAGGCAGCGGCTTAATATGTTGCTCGTAGAGATCTTCAACGCTCATTTTCGTCATTGGTATTTACCTTCTGGGTCAAAAGGAGCAGTCCGCTCAGGATCAATAGTGTATGCAAAACTTCTCTGTCGAGCCAGCAAGCTCCTGCCTGTTTTTTCACGACCTGACGAGATCTGCAACCCGTGGAGACTGGCAACCCCAATACTTCTGCTTGGCAGCTGGCTCCGGTCCAAGCTATAGCTTCCCGCCAGCGCCAAGCGCATGATGGACGACTGCGTTTGCTATCTTTGCCATCAGGTCCGTAACGAATTGAAATCACCTGCAGTCAGTGCATTTACCACCTGCGGCTCAGTAGCAGCCCAGGTTACTGTTAGGTAAAATCGGTTTCCCATGTCTCACGAAAGCGAAAGGAAAACGCGCACCGATAGAGTTGACCCAGAACTGCGTTGGGCAGGCTGGCAAGTGGTCCGCTTTGATCCGAAGGAGTCCCTGGCCGCTTATGACGGTTGCGCCATTAAGGAGTATCCCACAGAAAACGGGCCTGCCGATTATGCGCTTTGCGTTGGTGGCCGGATCCTCGGTATCGTAGAGGCCAAGAAACTGAGCCTGGGCCCACAGAATGTTCTGACCCAGGCGGAACGGTATGCAAAGGGTGTCACAAATCATCCGCTCAACTTCCGTGGTTATCGGGTGCCGTTTTTATACTCCACCAACGGTGAAGTGATTTGGCACCACGACATCCGGCACCCTCTCAGCCGGTCGCGGCGTATCGCTCACTTCCACACCCCCAGCGCCTTGGCAGAGCGTCTGCGGCAGGATTTTGCTGCAGCCTGCGAACGACTGCCCTCCATGCCCAATGACCATCCCAAGCTAAGACCGTACCAGGTCGAGGCAAATGCAGCCATTGAGAAGGCCATCGCCAGCCGCAAGCGGCAGATGCTTATTGCTATGGCCACAGGCACTGGGAAGACCTTCACTATGGTCAACCAGGTTTACCGCCTGATGAAAGCCAACGT
>CAZAYE010000046.1:10823-11086 GCA_964489255.1 uncultured Enterobacteriaceae bacterium | reverse complement strand
CGATTCTTGGTGTGGGACTGGCGAATTCCCTCCTGGCTGGGCAACCGTTTGGCAGCGGTGTTAACTGGCATGAAGCAGAAATAATCGGGCTCTCGTTGTTGCTTTCGCCGCTCGTTGGCTTCGGTCTGGCCGCGGTGTTACTCTGGTTCTCAAAACAGACCTTCCGCCAGCCAGAGCTGTATGAACCCCCCACAGGTGACCTCCCACCTCCTCCCTGGATCCGCGGTCTTCTGATCCTGACGTGCACGGGTGTCAGCTTTGCC
>CAZAYE010000046.1:3631-10813 GCA_964489255.1 uncultured Enterobacteriaceae bacterium | reverse complement strand
GCTCCAACGATGGTCAAAAGGGAGTCGGCCTGATTATGCTGATTCTCATCGGGCTTCTCCCTGCCCATCATGCCCTCGACCTGAATTATGATCGGACGCGGATCGACCAAACTGTAGAGGCAGTTGCCCAAATCGAAAACCTCTTACAGAACCACACAGGACAAACCTCCAAAGCTGCAGGAGGGTTCGAAGCCATAAACTACACTGCCGGTCCTCTAGTAGAAGCTTCGCCCATGGCTGCCCTGCAAGGCGAATTGGCGGAGATCCGGACACTCCTGGCCGGCAGATCCAGTCTCAGGAGTATTCCGAAAGAACAACGCTGGCAGGTACGGATAGATATTCTGGAAGCTGATAGTGCGCTGGAAAAACTCCAACTGAGTGGGGTGTCGCCCCTGACCCAGACAGAACGGGCGCTGCTCAAAGAATCCCGCGCCCGCTTGCGAGCGATTACTGACTATGCCCCAACGTGGGTGCTGCTCCTCGTCGCGCTGTCGCTCGGTATCGGGACAACGATCGGATGGAAACGGATTGTCGTCACGGTTGGTGAGAAAATTGGCAAAACCCATCTCACCTATGCCCAAGGGGCATCTGCGGAACTAGTCGCGATGTCAACGATTGGCATGTCAGACCTTCTGGGGATGCCGACCAGTACCACCCATGTGCTGTCGTCAGGGGTGGCAGGAACGATGGCGGCAAATCGGTCTGGGCTGCAACTCCGCACCGTGCGAGAGATCGCGCTTGCCTGGATCCTGACGCTTCCGGTCTCGATGCTGTTAGCGGGAGGCCTCTTCGTATTATTCCGCCAGCTTGTAGGATAAGCCTTGCCTGGGCTGCCCAGCCAGGACCGATGATTCTTTCCCCCTTCTACCGAAACGCTGGTATCACTTCCTTGGCAAAACGCTGCAGCCCTTCGCGATCATAGGGCTGGCGTTGCCCAATGATGATGTGGGAGATCCCACTGTCGATATAGCCCTGTACCTGTTTCTTCACCTCCTCCACATTGCCCACCAAGATCGTAGCCTTGGCTTCTTCTGGAGAAATGCGCCTGAGCTGAGCGAGCGCCTGAACAGTCTGGTCAAGCTTTTTCTGATCTTCACTCATCGCTAATCGAGTCAGGTATGACTTCTCGATCTCCGAGCAGTCACGTTTGTACTTTTCGCAGTAGCCGTTGAGAGTCCCCAGCAGGTCTGCCCTTTGGGCAGGAGAAGTAGGGAGCATATTCCAGGAGTCGGCATATTGAGCGATAATCGGTAGGGTCCATTTCTTGCCGACCCCGCCGATCAAGATGGGGGGATACGGCTTTTGTACGGGCTTCGGCTCGAAGGGTGCGTGATCGATCTGATAATACTTCCCCTTGAAGGTGGTCTCTTTCTCGGTCCACAAGGAACGAATAATCTGCACAGATTCTGCCAGCCGGCGGGCGCGCTCCTTAGGCGTGTAGAAAGGAATGCCATAGGCGGTGTGTTCAAACTCGAACCACCCCGCGCCGATACCCAGCTCCAGTCGGCCGTTGCTCAAGTGATCGACCGTAGTCGCCATCTTGGCCAAGACGGCAGGGTCGCGGTAGGTATTGCCGGTGACCAAACAGCCAATGCGAATCTTTGAAGTCTTGACCGCCAGCGCACCGAGAAGCATCCAGCCATCATGGCACGGCCCCTTGGTGTTACCGGATATGGGGATGAAGTGGTCGAAAGTCCAGGCGGTGTCGTATCCCCATGCCTCGGCTTCTTGCCACAATTTGATTAGATCTTCTGGATCCGCCACCTCGGGCGGGGTCTGGATGCCAAAACGAATCTTCTTCTTAGTAGTGTCGGCCTGAACTGTAACGTTGTATACGCACAGGAACGTCAGTATCACAGCGAGAGCGACGAGCCATCTTTCCTGCCATCGTTGGTTCATTACCGGCTCCTTTCTTCCTAAGTCTCCCTGCTTTACTTTTTGCCACTCCCCAACGCCTGGCTCAGCGCCTGACGGTAGGGGTAGGTGTCCATGTAAATACGCAAGGTTTTGAATCTGCCATTCTCAAAAGTCCAGAAATTGAGGTTGTTCATCACAATTGGGTTGCCGTCTTTGGTTTTGCCTTCTAGATGCAAAGGCGCGACCAGCTTGTTGCCGTCGATAATGATGTCCGTAGGGCCAGCCTGGTAATCGACCAAGCTGTTGACTAAGTTCTGATAAAAGGTGCGCAGGGCAGCTTTTCCCTGAATGCCTTGTTCCCCAGTCATGGGGTTCACGAGTTTCGCATCATCGGCAAAGAGTTCCAGGATGCCGTCCACATCTCCCTTCGTGACCCGCTCGAAATAGGTACGAGCGGCGGTTTCCATCTGCCGTTCAGCCGGAGTACGAGCCATAGCTTTTTCCTCCTTTTTGCTAACCGATTCGCCTGCCAGTGCAGGCAAATGCACGGAGGTCCCTGCACCGACCAGTACACTACACAATATGATACTTCTCCGCCAGCTGCGAGGCTTCTTTGGCGCCGATGAACTCATTGAACTCCTCCCAGGTCGGGGTCCGCTGTGCGAAGTTGGCAATCGTACCGGTCGCTTTCAGTTCTTTGACCATCTCACGCACAGCCTTGTACGTGATAAACACTGATTGCACAGGATAGATTGCGACCTTGAGCCCGGCCTGTTCCAGTTCGTCTTTTGGCGTATCGATAACGACATTGAATAAAGGCTTGGGCAAGGCATCGACCGCTTTCTTCGTGTCCTTCGGCCGCAGGTAGGGAAGGAAAAGGAGGTCGGCGCCGGCCTCGGCGTAAGCGGTTGCTCGGTCCAAGGCGTCATCGAGCGAGGTGACGCCAATGGCGTCTGAGCGCGCGATGATAACGAAATCCGGGTCAGTGCGGGCATCGACCGCGGCTTTGATTTTGTCCACGGCCTGCGCTGTGGAGAAGAGTCGGTCACGATGACCAACGAAGTGTTTCCCCGGTACCAGGTCTTCGACATGCACTCCAGCCAAACCAGCCTGCTCGGCCAAGCGGATCGTGCGCCGGACACTCAACGGCGTGCCGCCGCCATCATCAACGTCCGCCATGATGGGGATGTTCACCGCCGCGGCGACATGGCGTGCCTGCGTCAGCAGTTCGGTCATGGTAATGAGCGAATGGTCAGGGATGCCCAGCATACTCGCCGAAGCGGCGAAGCCGCCAAGATATACGGCCTGGAACCCTTCAGCCTCGATAATCCGCGCGGTCATCACATCATGTGCGCCCGGCGCGATTAACATACCGGGCTGTTTCAGTAGTTGCCGTAACTGCGTTGTGCTTTTCATGGTGTTCTCCTCCTTTCGGTCGTTCAACGTTCAAGGTTCAAAGTTCAACGTCCCCTTTCGGTCGTTCAACGTTCAAGGTTCAATGTCAAGGAATATCTTTGCCTATCTGTATTTGCTGCCGCGTAGGTTCGATGAATCTAGGTATCTCATCAGGCCAGCAACGAGGCGACTGACCCGTATTGTGTGTTCAATCAATTCTTGGAACTGGGCATCGTTGATGTATGACTGGTCAAAGGCGACGTAAAGCTGAGCGCGCACCTCGCCGCAAGACCCCTTGGCTTGTGAGAGAAACTGGAAAAACTCTTTGTTCCCACCACGTTCAAATCCTTCAGCAATATTCGACAAAATTGAAACGGCAGCACGGCGGATCTGATCTCTGAGTCCAAAATCGCGTGCGAACTCTCCGGACGAGGTGATTGCATAAATCGACTTGGTCAATTCTCGTGCCACTCTCCAGGCATCGACATCTTCAAATCGCTCCAATTTGGCCATCCGCAAACTCCAACGTTGAATCTTGAACGTTAAACGTTGAACCTGCTGTAGCTAGCTCAGCTCGTCTAACAAGGTTTTCGCTTCTTTCAAATCCGCCGTATCAAACCCTTCAGTAAACCAGTCGTAAATTTCCGTCAGCAGACGGCGAGCCTCTTCTTTCTTTCCTTGCTGCTGCCACAGCCGACTCAAGCTCATCACCGCCCGCAATTCCAGCGACTTCGCTTCTTGTCGCCGAGCAATGTCGATCGCCTTGTGGAAACACTCTTCAACCTCTTCTTGAACGTTGAACGTTGAACGTTGAACGTTGAACCGTTGCAGCGTCAGCTGCCCTTTCAACCGATACAGCTCGGCTTCGTTGAGACGTTCCTCGGTTTCGTTCATGATCATCATGGCTTTGGCCAGCACGGTCAGTCCCTCTTCGGTCTTTCCTGTTTTTCCTTGTACTTCAGCCAGCAGGGCAAGATCCAAGGTCTCTCCTAACTTCATTCCAGTGTTGTGCTTAGTCGCCAAACCCTGTTGGAGCAAAGCAATCCCCTCTTCCTCCTGCCCTTGCACCACGAGTGCCCAGCCCCGGTGGAGGAGTCCCGCCACCTCCCAGGACGGCAAGCCTTGCTCACCGGAGAGCATAATCAACATTTCTGCCCGCTTGCCAACGGCATGCACCTCTCCGCGAAGACGCAGGATGGTAGCCGCCCGGTCAAGCACAAAGGCCAGACTTGGTGGGTGAGCGAACTCCTGAGCCAGTGTCTGTGCTTCATGGATCTTCTTGAGGGCCTGGTCCGGGTAGCCCTGCAACCACAAGGTCCAGGCGGCGAGAGATAAGCACCCTGTCTCAGGATCAAGTCCGTAGTAGAGAAAAGCATGGGAGCGATGGTGCTGCGGATCATAGAGGGCAATCACTTGTTCAAAGTGCGATTGCGCAGCAGTCAACTCTCCACGCCAGAGTAAAGTAGTTCCCATCATCCGGTGAGCCTGCAAGAGAAGCGCCGGAGCTTCCGTATCGCGTGCGAAGGTGAGGATTTGTTCAGCCAGTTCACTCGCTGGTCCGAGTTCTTCTCTGAGCAGATAGAATGTCCAGAGTCCCCCGAGCACGGGCACGAGTTGGGGCGCGTCGTCGAGTTGCTGACACAGTTCGCGTGCACGCGCATAAATTTTTTCCACTTCCTGCGTCGCATATCCGCGCGTGACTTGTACCGCTACCCCCAAAGCGATTTGCAGCAGAAGTTCTTGTTGTATGCGTTCGTCGGTTTCGGGAAGAGTCTGGAGCAACTTCAAGGCAGCAGTCACATGATTAATGGCTTCTGCATTAGCGGACCGCTGCATTGCCTGCCGTCCAGCGAGCCGCAAGTATTCTACGGCCTTCTCGGTGTTACCGCTGCGGCTATAGTGGTGTGCGAGTTCGCTGTAGCGATCCTCCAGCCCGTCGCGATACACTTCCTCGATCGCCTCTGCCGCCCGTCCATGAAGCAGCTTGCGCCGCTCGAGAAGCAATGAGTTGTAGGCAACCTCTTGAGTGAGGGTGTTTTTGAAGACGTACTCTACTTCTGGAAACACTGGCTGTTCGTAAACGAATTCAGCCGCCTGCAGGTGGGCCAAAAGTGGCAGCAGGGTGTCGTCGGACCACCTCACTACCTGCTTAAGCAACGTGAACGAGAATTCTTTACCCATGACAGAAAGGGTCTGGAGTAGTTCTTTCTCGGCCCCAGGCAGCCGATCGATGCGGGCAGCGAGCACTGCCTGTACAGTAGGCGGCAGATGGAGATCTTTTGGCCGGGGTACAACAGGCCATGCCCCTCCATTGGCCTCGGAGTCTCGTACCAAGACTCCCTCCTCTACTAATTCCTGCACGATTTCTTCCATAAAGAAGGGGTTGCCCTCGGTCTTCTCCAAAATGAACCGTTTGAGGTCCTGGAGCGCCGCGGTACGCTGCACCCCAACCTTCTCTTCCACCAGAGTCGTCAGCAGATCCTCTGCTTCTTGCGTTCCCAGCGGATCGAGCCGCAATTGAGTGTAATACATCCTGTTGCCCCAGGGGTGCTGATACTCTGGACGGTAATTCACCAACAACAGCACGCGGGCCGAAGCAATACTCTCGCTGAGAAAGGAAAGAAATGCTTGCGTCTCTGCATCCATCCACTGCAAGTCCTCGAAGACGAGCAGGACGGGCTGATTGAGGCTCTCGCGCAGCAGCAGCCGCTTAATTGCTTCTAAGGTGCGCTGCCGCCGGATCTGCGGATCCATCTGGTGTAGAGGCGAGGTGGGCTCGGCAATGCCCAGCAAAAAGAACAGATACGGCAAGGTATCTTCCAGGCTACGATCTAAGGTAAGGATTTTACCCGTGAGTTTTTCCCGTCGCTTCCGTTCATCGTCTGGCAGAAAGAGCTGAAAGTAGCTCTTGAGGAGTTCGATCAGCGGGAGGTAGGCATACGCTTTGCCATGGGAAACGGCAAAGGTCTCCAGTACCAGACCGTTCTTTTGCGTATGGAGTTTGAATTCGTGAAACAGGCGAGATTTTCCTACTCCAGCCTCTCCCATCACTGCGACAATCTGCCCTCGCCCGGCTCCAACTTGATTCCAGGCCTTTATGAGCAGTTCTAGCTCAGAGCGGCGTCCGACAAAGCGCACGAGCCCTCGTCGGGCAGCCACTTGCAGTTTTGTCTGTAATGACCCCACCCCAAGCACTTCATAGATATTGATCGGTTCAGTAACTCCTTTGACCCGCGTCTCTCCCAGGGGCTTAAACTCGAAATATCCTTCGGTCAGCTTGTAGGTGTGCTCACTGACAACGATAGAACCCGGTGTCGCTAAGCCTTCCATTCTCGCCGCCAAGCTGGTCGAATGGCCGATGGGAAGGTATTCGGCATGCAGATCGTCTTTGCGAATGGCGCGCAACACCATTTCACCGGTGTTCAGCCCCACACGCACCTGAACAGTGAGCCCTTTCTCTCGCCGCAGTTGCTCGGCATGTCGTTTGGCCTCTTCTTGCATACGTAGGGCAGCATAGAGGGCGCGATGGGCATGATCCTCATGGGCGATGGGGGCGCCAAAGAAGGCGAAGATCCCATCGCCGGTAGACTGAGCGACATAGCCGTCGTAACGATGGACGGCATCCATCATCAACTTGAGGGTAGGATCGATGATAGAGCGCGCCTCTTCAGGATCGAGCCCCTCAATCAAATTCATCGACCCTTTGATGTCGGCAAAGAGAACGGTGATGGTCTTCCGCTCACCCTCTGCCGCTCCCCTCGCCTCCATCGCCGCTTGCTCAGCCAGGATGCGTTCAGCCAGATGTTTCGGCGTGTACGCAACCGGGGCTTGGGAATTGGTAACTGGCATCTGAGCACTGGCAACTTGCTCCCCGCCCGTCCACACTAATACCTTACCACGTTCATCAGCAGCGAGTTGCTAGATCGGAAG
>CAZAYE010000046.1:0-3621 GCA_964489255.1 uncultured Enterobacteriaceae bacterium | reverse complement strand
GACCTTGCCGTCTTCATCAACGGCAACACGTTGTGCCTCGATCAGTTCGTCCTTAATTCCTTCGAGGTAGTCATCATCGAGGTTAAAGCGTATTTTCAGTGCCCGGTACGATACTCGTCTCTCTCGCTGAAGAAGAGCAATCACCTGTGCCAGGATTTCATCAAATGTCATCGCTGAGCCTCCGGCCCGTTTCTCTGGGGGCGGTGGCATTATCCTGCGCAGGGGAGCAGGTTGTCAAATGCGTTAAGAGAAAAGGTATGCTATAACCCACCGCAGAAGGAGCAAAAGATGCCAGTCATCGCAGTCCCCCGTCCGTTGCGCGAGAAATTGGGAGAAGACGGGACCGACGCCCTGGTAGCGTTGATCAACGAGGCTGGGGAGGCCAACAAAAGGTTGGTCATTGAGATCGTGGAAGAACGCTTCGAGCGCCGATTAGCGGAAGAGCTAGGGAAAATACGAGCAGAAATGGGGCAGCTGCGAGCGGAAGTAGCTGGAGAGATTAGTAAAGTGCGAGATGAGACCAGTAAACTGCGAGCAGAAATGCACGACCTGCGGGCCAACCTTATCCAGTGGATGTTCGTCTTTTGGATCGGTCAGATCGGCGTCCTCATTGGGCTTTTCTTTACTTTCTTGAGGAGGTAGGTCCCGCTTAGCGAGGAATATAAGGATGGCATCCTGCGAAGAAGGACTAAAGCAAGTCGTAGAGGAGTTCATCGAGGACCTTAGGAAGACACGGGTCATTCTCATCCGCTGGATGTTCCTTCTCTGGGTTGGCTATATCGTCGTAATGGCTTACCTCTTCCTTGTCTTTTCCAGAAACTAGGGGTGGGATCACCCTCCCTTATATCTCTCGCAGATATTCCCTCAAACATCGCGCCGTATACGAGTTTCGACCATTCTTGATTAACTCAGGGGGTGGACCACAAGCCACAATCTGACCGCCTCCGGTTCCTCCCTCAGGACCTAAGTCGATGATGTAGTCCGCTTCCTTGATGATGTCGAGGTTGTGCTCGATCGTCACTACCGTGTTGCCTTTGTCCACCAAACGGTGGAGGGTACGAATCAGTTTCTCGATGTCAGCAAAGTGCAGGCCGGTCGTCGGTTCATCCAGAACGTACAACGTCTTGCCACGCGATTCTTTCGCCAGCTCATAGGCGAGCTTGATACGTTGTGCTTCCCCACCAGAAAGGGTGTTACTCGCCTGTCCCAGGGTGATGTAGCCCATGCCGATATCAGTGAGCAGTTGTAGGGGACCGGCGACTTTAGGAACACCGTGAAAGAAGCTGGCGGCTTCTTCGATTGTCATGTTCAACACATCGGCGATGTTCTTGCCGTTGTAGGCCACCTCCAGCGTTTCCTCATTGTACCGCTTCCCGCCACAGACCTCGCAGGCGACGTATACATCCGGCAGAAAACTCATCTCCATCTTGATCTCGCCTTGGCCAGCACAGGCTTCACAGCGCCCGCCTTTGACGTTGAATGAGAAGCGACCAGGTTGATACCCGCGTATCCGAGCTTCAGGTAACAAGGTAAACAACTTGCGGACTTCGTCCCATAAACCGACGTAAGAGGCAGGCACAGACCGGGGCGTTTTCCCGATTGGGGTTTGATCGACCTCGACCACCCGTTCGATGGGCTCGGTTCCCTCAAGGCGGTCGTGCGCGCCGGCCCGGCCAGCAAACAAACCGAGCTTTTTCTTGAGCCCTTTCACGAGGACTTCCTGCACCAGTGAGCTCTTGCCTGAGCCGGAGACGCCGGTGACACAGGTCCAGGTGCTGATGGGAATCTGCACGTCAATATCTCGCAGGTTATGTTCACGCGCCCCAAAGATCGACAGGTGTGGCCGGTTGTCCAAAGCGCGCAACGGACCGAGACGCGGATGAGCCGAATCGAGAAACTGGCCGGTAATCGAGGCAGGATTCTGAGGAAGCTCCCTGGGCGTGCCAATCGCTACGACTTTGCCACCATGCACACCAGCGCCCGGACCGAGGTCGACGACAACGTCCGCACTCTTAATCGTCTGCTCGTCGTGCTCAACCACGAGTACGGTGTTGCCACGGCGCTGCAGGTTGCGCAGTGTCGTTAACAATCGTGCATTGTCACGCGGATGCAAACCGATAGTCGGCTCGTCGAGGATGTAACACACGCCGCGGAGATTTGAGCCGAGTTGCGCAGCCAGACGAATGCGTTGCGCCTCACCGCCGGAGAGCGTATCTGCGCGCCGATCGAGGGTTAAATACGATAAGCCGACCTCATTCAGAAAGGACAACCGAGGAACGATCTCCTTGAGGATAGGCTCAGCAATAAGCCCATCGCGGAAAGCCAAAGGCAAAGCGGTCATATGTTGCAGACAGTCTGCGGCAGACAAGGCGGTCACTTCCCAGATCGCCTTGCCATACACCTGCACGGCTCGCGCTCGTGGATTCAGCCGGGTCCCCTCGCACGCCGGGCAAGGCACTTCGGTCAGAAACTGCGCAGGATATAGTGCCTCGTCGGTCCCCTCACTCTCTGTCAAGGCATCGTTCAGAATCGCGAAAGCGCCGCGGAGGTTGCTACCATCCCCAGCCAGGACGAGTTGCTGTTGCTGCTCAGGCAATTCGCCAAACGGCTGGTCCAGCGGCACGCCTTTTTTCTTCAGGTCGCGGAGCAACTTCGCATGCTCCCGTTTGAACTCTGGCCGGGTGAGTGGCAACAGCGCGTCCTCGTCGAGGGCCTGACTTTGATCCGGAACGACTAATACCGGGTCAAACTCCCAACGGGATCCCAGACCGGCGCATTCGGGACAGGCCCCCTGGCGGCTGTTAAACGAAAACATGCGCGGATCGAGCAGATCATAGCCCAAGCCACAAGGAACACAGAAAAGTTTTTCACTGTAGATCCGTTCCGTCCCTTCACCAATAAGGTGCAAAGCGCCGTTTCCCACTCGTAACGCCGTATGGAGTAAGGGTTCGAGATTGTGAGCGGCCCCATTGACCCGGGCCTCGCCGACCACGATCTCAATATCGTGCTCTTTGAAACGAGCGAGACTCATCCCAGCGGTAAGAGTGGTCATATGGCCATCGATGCGCGCTTGGGAAAAACCCAGTTTGCGTGCGCCAGCTATCACGTCTTTGTGAAACCCTTTCCGGCCACGCACCACTGGTGCCAGGAAGGCGACGCGCTGGCCACGGAAGTTTTCGCGGATACGGTCGAGGATCTGACTACGGCTCTGCACCGACAGTGGCTGCCCACAGTTGACACAGTGTTGCACGCCAGTCTTCGCGTACAACAACCGTAGGTAATGGGAGATCTCCGTCACGGTAGCGACAGTAGAGTTGCGGCCGCCGCGACTCAGGCGCTGCTCGATCGCGACTGTGGGAGGAATGCCCGTCAGCAAATCGACGTTCGGCCGGGCCATGACCTTGATGAACTGGCGCGAATAGGCCGAGAGACTATCGATATAGCGACGTTGCCCTTCGGCATAGACGATGTCAAAAACTAGGGTAGACTTGCCCGAGCCGGAGAGGCCGGTCACTACGACCATTTCGTCCCTGGGGATCTCTACGGAAATGTTTTGCAGGTTGTGTTCTCTGGCCCCGACCACGGAAATAACTTTTCCGTTGGCGTGAGACTGGTAGTTTG
>CAZAYE010000045.1:0-11093 GCA_964489255.1 uncultured Enterobacteriaceae bacterium | reverse complement strand
TGACGATCGATCGGCCGCTACGCCTGTTGGCGAGGAGTGTCTTGGCGTCTGCTAGGCTTTCAACAGCCTCCCCAATCCTCCCCTGAACGAGCTGCTGGATATCCTCCACATTCATATAACTGTCCCGTCTTCACGTACGGCCTGCATGAGTAGCGACGAGCGGAAAGGACTTTTCTCAACTTCATCTTTTGTGACAACTACCGGGACGATCAGTAGACAGTCCTCGAAACCAACTTCCCACGCGCAGCGGCTGACAATACTGCGGATGCCGGGGTCGAGCCATTCTACTACGACTAGGACATCGTAGTCAGAATCCTCATCCTCATCTCCTCGTGCACGTGAGCCGAAGAGGATGACGCTAAGCAGGGGCACACCACGCTCCAGCATGAGATTTTTGAACCGCTCAACAACACGCCTGTCTTTCTCTTTCACCACCGAGAGAACGCTACCACGTGCTCTTTTGGGGAACAAGGCGCAAGCGATCCCCTATACTCTCAGGATGATTCTAGCGCATTCCCGGTAGGGGACATCTGTGGTACAAGAAATCCAAGGAGTGATCTATGCACACCCCAGGTCTCGTACTCTATAACAGCCTAGCCCCGGGCTCGCTTGAGAACACAGTTACGTATGCCCGGATGGCAGAAGAGAGAGGTTTTCATCGCGTCTTGGTCTCGGAAGCCGGTTCCGACTCGCTGGCACTGGCTCAGCATCTCGCGAGCGTGACTGCGCGGATTCAAGTCGGCACGTGCATCACCAATATCTATCTGCGTCCCCCTCTGCTCGCGGCACTGCACGCCATTACCATCGACCGTTTTGCCCCTGAGCGTCTGCTGCTCGGGCTAGGGACGAGTTCTGAGGCCCTGAACAAAGTCTACGGAGTCGCGATGGAGAAGCCGGCGGCGACCTTGCGCAATTACATCAAAACGGTTTCCGGCATCTTTCGTGGGGAGCACGATATCCTTGCCCAAATGGAGGCTATGGGAATGGTCGCGCCTCGGGCAGCGCATAAAATCCCCATTTACGTTGGCACTGCGTCTTCTCTGTGCTTGGGCGTCACTGGAGAACTGGCTGATGGATGCTTTACTTCCCAGTGTGCGCCGCACGGATTGAAGGAAGTAATCGGACATCTGGCCAACGGTGCACAGCGGGCGGGAAGATCTCTGGCAGACGTTCCTGTCGCTCCGCTTGTCCACTGCTGTGTCTGCGCAGATCGAGGTGTGGCGCTGCGCGCGGTCCGTCGTACCTTGGCATCCTATGGGCAACGCCCGCTCTACGCGCGTTTCTTTGCCCGACAAGGGTTTGTAAAAGAAGCCGAACAGATCGCGGCGGCTGCGGCAAAGAGAGATATCGCTGCAGCAGAAGCTGCGATCTCCGAAGAAATGGCCGAGCAGATTACAGCAATGGGGACTGCGCAGGAATGTCAAAAAAAGGTGGAAGAATTTGAAAAAGCCGGTGCGTCCTTTGTCATTCTTTTCCCGATGGCGATTGATGGGGATTATGACCGTGGGGTCAGGGCAGCGTTAGAGGCGTTCAGGCAATAAGGTGGAGAGGGGAAGCTGGGGTTCGTTTCACTCATCCCAGCCTACAAGAACTTCTTCATCCCAGCCCATCAGTGGTGATTACCCACAGCCATGTAGGCTGGAATGAACGTAGTGAATTCCAGCTTTTACCTCGATATGCGGCAATATATTCGCTACCGGATTCCTGGAGGTTGCTATTTCTTCACGGTCGTGCTTGCCTGTCGCACAGGTCGGTATCTCGTTGATCACATCCACACCCTGCGAGCCGCCTTCCACGAAGTGAAACAAGCACATCCCTTCCGACTGGATGCCTTAGTCATTCTCCCTGATCATCTCCATTGTATATGGACACTCCCTGAAGGCGATGATGATTTCCCTACGCGGTGGTTCTTAATCAAGTCCTCGTTTGCCCGTGCACTTCCTCAGATCGAGCGACGGTCCGCGTCTCGGATACGCAAAGGGGAACGAAGTGTCTGGCAGCGCCGCTACTGGGAACATGCAATCCGTGACAACTTGGATTACCAACGGCATATCGATTACATTCATTACAATCCAGTGAAGCATGGGTACGTGAGGCAGGTGGGAGATTGGCAGTATTCGACATTTCATCGGTATGTTCGACTGGGGATTTATCCGCCGGATTGGGCGGGAGGTATGGAGGACGAACTCGACGGGGCAGGGATTGAGTAGGCTAAGCTGGGATTCGTTTCACTCATCCCAGCCTACAAGAACTGATCGTAACCTCGGAGGCTGGAATGAGCTATGTAGGCTGGAATGAACGCAGTGAATTCCAGCTTTCTTCTTCACCCCAGCCTACAAATGCTGATTAGCTGCACGCCAGGGCGTAAACATCTTGCCGTGCGGCTGGCAGCGAGCACTCCTTCCAGGTGGAGCCACCGTCCTGAGTGCCAAAGACCTGGCCTTTGCGAGTTGCACAGAACACGGTCTGCGGATCGCGGGGGCTCGGAGCCACGGTCATCATCGTGCTGCGCACTGCCAGACCATGATCGAAACGCCGCCAACTTTGTCCGAGGTCTTGGCTACGGTAGAGAGAGCCGTTTTTCCCAATGGCGGCGTCGCTAAGGGCCGCGTAGAGGGTATTAGGATCGTGCGGTGCGACCTGAATGTCGCGTGCATACGCCAGAGGGGATTGCTTCCAGATCTCCATCTCTTGCCACGTTTCTCCTTTATCGGGGCTGCAAAATAGCCCCATGCGGGTTGCCAGGAACACCGTTCCGGCTCGCGCCGAACTCACACTTAACGCGTGAGAATCCATCACGCCTTCGATCTGCGTATCGCTGGCGATCTGACTCTTAAGGTGTTCTTGTTCAGCGAGCTTGAGCAGTTCCTTGGTACAGTCGCTCCAGGTATCTCCGCCGTCGAGGCTGCGGATCACCCCACCGACTTCTATTCCCGCGTAGAGTTCCTCGGGCTTGTTCGGATCAGCCGCAAGGCGAATAATGCGACAGGGGAACCCCATACGCACCATGCCGGCCGGATCGATGATGGAGAGACGTTTCCAACTCTCTCCGCCGTTGTCGCTGCGGAAGATAACGGTGGGTGCCGTGCCGAGATACATAATCTGCGGGTTCTGCGGGTGGAAGAGGATCGACCAGACGACTAGGTCCTTTTCAGGAAAATTGAGGCGTTCCCAGTGGTTGCCGCCGTCCAGACTACGATAAGGGCCGTCTTGGGCGCCGGCGTAAACGATCTGGGGGTTGTGTGGGTGAATAGCGATAGCCCGCACCTCAGTGCGGTCGGGAAAACCTTGGCGAAGGGGTTGCCATTCGTTCTCGCCCACTGCGAGCCGGAAGAGGCCGCCAGGTTGGGTGGTGTCGCTCGCACCGCTAAAGGGTGCTGCGCCGGCATAAACGTACTGTGTCATACTCTCGTCCTCCTTTTTACCCAAAGCATGTGTTTTGCTCGCTTGTCGCGCATAGTAGCACGTTCTCGGCGCTTTCTTGAAGCGGCAGCGAAAACGCTTGCAGCTGCTGCGGCCAAAGTGAGGTAAAATAAAGCGGTCATGGAAAAAGCACTTACCTTGCTTGACTTGATGTTCTTGGCCATCGAATCGCGGGTGCAGAGCGGTCACGTCGGTGGTCTCGCCATCTTTAAGCTTCCAGAAGAGGCTGAAGAAGGCTTTTTCCAACGAACTGTAGAAAGCCACCGTAACTGGCAGCGCGCGAATGGAACCTGCGCGCTAAAGCTGAGCCGCAAGGGTATGGGGTTGGGGTGGATCGGAGACGAGCAGGTTGATGTGGAAGCGCACCTCCAATACCTCGTACTCCCCCCGCCTGGTAGTCGCCGTCAGCTTTACGCGTTGGTTGAACGCTTGCACGCGCAGCACCTAGATCGTCGGCATCCGCTTTGGGAGGCGGCGTTCATCGAAGGGATCGAGGGTGGCCGTGGCGCCATCTATATCAAGGTGCATCATGCGCTGGTGGATGGAATCTCGGCGATCCGTTTGTTCTTGAACACCTTCACGACATCTCCGCAAGTCTCTCCCCCACAGTTGTTCTGGCAGGTAGAACTGCCAAGGAGTACTTCCACCGCTGGTGAAGACCAGAGTGCCACGAGGGACCTTGTGGGGATGCTGGCCTCGACGATCGAAGGAGTGATTACTGCGATCCCCGCTGCGGCAACTGAGGCTCTGCGGTCAGTCATGCACGCCCTTGGTCTGTATCACGGCCCTGCAGTCTCGACGTTCATGGCCCCGCGCACGATCCTCAACCGCCAGATTACCAGCCGGCGGAGCCTGGCTGTGCACGATTTTTCCTTGCGCGAGGTGCAGACCGCCGCCAAAGCGGTCGGGGCGACGGTGAATGATGTCGTATTGATGGTCTGTGCCAGCGCCCTTCGCCGTTATCTCCTGAACCACGACGCACTGCCCAAAGAATCGCTAACCACTTGGATGCCGGTGTCCACTCGGCGTGCAGAGGACAATCGGCTAAGCAATCAGATCTCCATGGTCTGTGTTTCGCTAGCGACTAACGTAGCAGATCCAATTACGCGTTTCCGCGCCATCCAGGAGAGCGCCGCAGCCGCCAAGCAGGATGTTGCCGCCCGGTCGCGTGAAGCCAATGAGTGGCTGGCGTTGCTGCGCGGAAGTCTTCCCATCCTCACTGATCTGCTGGGTATGAACGGGTGGGTCTTGCCAGCAGCGAACCTTACCGTCTCCAACGTGCCAGGGATCACCCAGGATTTTTACTTCCATGGTGCCAAGCTCGAAGCGATCTATCCGCTCAGCGTGCTGCTAGGCTCTATGGGGCTGAACATTACGTTACTCAGTTGTGGTGACACATTGGGTGTAGGGCTGCTCGCGTGTCCAGACACCGTGCCTGGATTGGAAACGCTGGCAACGTTCATGGGCGATGCTTTCGCAGAATTCCGTCAGCTGGTACCCGCCTTCCGAGGCGCTCCGCCGACGGCGATAAACACGACTGCCACGTCAAAAGCACGCCGCCGCAAACGATCAGCGGGGCGGCTGTCACGAGCAGGGGTTCGTGCGCCCGCGAATAAAGGGAGTTCGCAATGAAACTAACTTTAGCATCAGAATTGCCAAGGAGGCTTTCCTAGGAGATGGCGATTCACTGGCATAAACTCCGACCTTGGAACGGTTCCCAGCAATTGGCTTTTGAGGAACTGTGCTGCCAGCTTGCAGCGTCCGAACTGTCTGCAGCTGGATCAAGATTTTTCCGTAAGGGCACGCCAGATGCAGGCGTAGAATGTTTTTGGCGGCTTTCCAATGGAGACGAGTAGGCGTGGCAGGCGAAATTTTTTCTCTCCCCGCCAAATGCGAAACAATGGGCCGAGGTAGATGACTCGGTGAGAACAGCTTTGGAGAAACATCCACGGCTGACGAAATACACCGTCTGTTTTCCGACGAATCTGCCCGATCCGAGGGTGACAGGGCGAAAGAGTTTTCTTGATAAATGGAACAAACACGCAGACAAATGGAAAAAATGGGCTGCCGCTAAAAAGATAGCTGTCGAGTTCGAGCACTGGGACGAGAGTGCAATTGCGCTTCGACTCAGCCGAGAAGAACATCGCGGACGTCACTGGTTCTGGTTCAACGAAGAACGTTTAAGTTTGGCATGGTTTCGTAAACGGCTTGAAGAAGCGATTGATAATGCAGGCGAGCGGTACACCTCTGAGCTGAATGTGGAACTACCGGTCTCAAAATGCCTCGATGCCCTAGGTCGTACTCTACAGTTCTACGATGAGGCCACTCGGTTATACCGAGAGATGAGACGATCGTACTCAAAACTGGGTGCGCAAGAGGCCTGTACTGAGTGCGAGGCTGAGTTTCAAGAACTCGGTAATACGATGCGGAGGCTCTGGCCGCTTTGTGAAGTGGCGTTTCTCAATTCCCCGCCTTACATTTCTTCGATTGTCACCGAGCCAATTGCGTGGGTTGAGATGTACAATTTGACTTCGAGCTCCCAGGAGATCTGTAGTCGAATTGAAAACAAATTGCGGCAACTTCGGGAGGAAGCGAAAACCAAATCAGAACCTGAGGATCCGAGTGGGAGAGGACCAACAAGGGACTTCGGACACGATTTACATCACCTTTTTGAGTTTCAAAGAACACTGGATGAGTTTGGAGAAATTTGCCAAAGTGACCAGGCAACTCTGTCAAACATGCCTGCAATGCTGCTCACGGGCACAGCGGGTCAAGGTAAGACGCATCTGCTGTGCGATGTTGCACGACGGGATGTAGAATTAGGAATTCCGCGTATCCTACTGCATGGTGAGCATTTCACAGATGACGAACCGTGGGGGCAAATCGTTCGACTACTTGGGCTTGATTGCACAAAGGATGAATTCCTTGGATCATTGGAGGCAGCAGCTCAAGCCAGCCGGTGTCGCCTTTTGATTTTTATTGACGCGTTGAATGAAGGAGAAGGGCGAGGGCTTTGGCAGAAGCACCTTTCGGGAATGTTCACGGCTTTGGCTCGCTCACCTTGGCTTGGGATCGTCGTGAGCGTGCGGCTGTCTTACGAAGATTTCGTCATTCCTGAAGGGTTGGTTCCGACACGGCTCGTACGGATCGAACACTACGGCTTCCAGGAGCACGAATATGAGGCTGTGAATCGCTTTTTCAGTCACTACGGTATCCAGCCAACGAGCCCACTCCTTGTTCCCGAATTCTCGAATCCTTTGTTCCTCAAGCTGTTCTGTCGGGGCTTAAAGAACCATGGCTTTACTCAAGTACCCACGGGGCTCCGCGGCATCACCGCGGTAATGAGCTTCTTTATCGATGCAGTCAATAAGCGGCTCGCGAAGCCAGGCCGCTTAGACTACGACGACCACGTCCATCCTGTGCAGCAAGCAGTTGAAAAGCTTGTTGCAGCCATGGCTGTAAAGAACACGCACCTTCTCCCGCGAGCGGAAGCTCTTGGTATTGTCAACTCAATTCACTCCAGCACCAGCTATGACAGAAGCCTTTTTCGCCATTTGATCGCTGAAGGAGTTCTTTCGGAAGACCGTTGGCACGGGGAGTCAGAAGCAATAGAGATCGTCCGCTTTACCTACGAGCGCTTCGCGGACCACCTTATTGCCAAACATCTTCTCGACAAACATCTGAACGCGAAAAACCCAAAACGCTCGTTTTCGAAACGTGCGACGCTGGGAAGACTCTGTCAGGACGAACGTGCTTGTTGGAGAAATCAGGGACTCATTGAAGCTCTCTCTATTCAACTTCCAGAACGTGTCAAACAGGAACTTGCGGAACTCGCACCGCACGCCGCTGATTACGAACCTGTGCGCCGTGCGTTCATTGAGAGCTTCATCTGGAGGGACGTGTCGGCGTTTACTGAAGCTACTCGTCACTACATCAACCGACACGTGACCCGCTACGTCAGATCGCATCGCGATTTTCTCGACGCTTTGTTGACTGTCGCGCCAATTTCTCAGCATCCATGCAATGCGGATCGGCTTCACAAGCACTTGATGGGGTTCTCGCTCGCTGATCGTGATGCGTGGTGGTCGGTTTTTCTCCATGAGGAGTGGGGTGCCCGCCGTGCTGTTGATCGGCTGGTTGAGTGGGCTTGGGGAGAGAACGACAAGAGCCAGGTTCCTGATGAGGTGATCCGCCTGACTGGTGTGGCAATGGCTTGGTTCCTCACCTCTTCAAACCGCTTTCTTCGGGACCGTGCCACAAAAGCGATGGTACGGCTCTTTGAGAAACGTATACCATGCCTCCGTAAGGTTTTGCCTGCATTTCATAAGGTCAACGATCCATTATCACGGTCCTTGGGATGCTGGATATAGATGGGATATCGACCCATCCAATCTGCTAAGGAAAACAGTAAGAGAAACGTGGGGGACGCATCGAAACACTTGGTGGTTTCCGGTTGTTTACCACAATTGGGAATCTCCTGTTGATGACGTTGCATGGCTCAAAATCGCTGATGATTTGCCAGCTGTCGAACCGCTTATTGAAATAACAAACCCTGCGGATCTCTCACGCTGGCTAGTGATGGAGGCGGTTTATCGGTGGGAGCAACCAACGCCGCCTAGCGAAGACCGGTACGAAATACCACGGCGTAGAATCCGGTACATGCTCAAGAGCTATCTTGTGCAGAAACGTGATGCAGGGAGGGTTTTTGCCTGGGCAAAGAAGCAAAGCTTTATGAGGCAGTCGATGCCGGAGTCGCGCGAGTCAATCGAGATTTTTCTTGGGGAGTTTTTCTGGGCTCCTGCGTTTCAAGATCATGATCGACCATACTTTCACCGTCCAGGCTGGACTCGGGGCCATAACAATCACATCCCTGCGGAAGTGTTGGTAACGCCAGAGGAGTACATGAATGAAACGGGTACCTTTGACTGCTCACTGGACGAAACGGTCATCATTACCTTGCCGTGCAAGTTTCTGGCAGAGGGCATGAAACTACGCTGGAACGGAGTCGAAGGCCATTTCTTCGACAAACAAGGCGACTTGATTGCTTTTGATCCCTCTGTTCGTAGCCCTGGCCCTGGCGCTTTCTTAATGAGACGAGAATCTTTGATCGAATTCCTCAACGCGAATGACTTGCAGATAATATGGACTCTTCTAGGTGAAAAAGAGTGGATCAGCGGTGCAATGACCCAAAGAACCTACAAGGGGCGCCTGGAAATCAGCGGAGCATATCGTCTTACCCAAGGAGCCGGAGCCATTCTGGGGACCAAAACTTGTACATTTATGAGTCCTTCTGGGAGAACTTGGGTTCGCTAGCGGCTTTTTGTCGTCGGATGCATAGAGATAATCTTCTGCCCCG
Organism: uncultured Enterobacteriaceae bacterium; assembly: GCA_964489255.1. GTDB lineage: Bacteria > Desulfobacterota > Binatia > Bin18 > Bin18 > CAZAYE01. The sequence goes on along the minus strand of CAZAYE010000045.1, from coordinate 2,314 downwards.
ACTGAGGTGGCCCAGGAGCAACACTACGCAGCGCGCCCAGCGAGTTTCTGTAACCGATGAGATGAGCGGCTATATCTGTTTCGGCTATGCCTGACAGTATGGACTTGCAGTTGTACCCCTTCCTTTTTCTGAAGGTGCTCAAGAACCTCAAAAAGATTTTTAGCCTGCGGGTTTCCTTTCGGACCAAACATGCGTATGAGGCTTTTGGCCGACTTCTTTGTTAAGCTGCTCAATTCTTCAAAGCCCATGGTCGCCTTGATGTAGTCTCGGAGGATTGCCTTTCCCACGTCCATTTCTCCGGTAAGCAGGCACTGGATGCCTTCCTTGAGCAGTTCCTCACGAAATACCGGATCATGCTGCACGCGCGCCTGAATCGTTTCTTTGAAGTCTCGTGTGAGAGCCACCGTTACGTCTCCTGTTTCTTGCGGCGCTTGTAATCCTGCCAAAGAGCCTGTGCTGCCTCGATATCTTTCTGCTGGCGCTTCTTTGTTCCACCACCAAGTAAAATGACGAGGGTTGCTCCATCTTTTCCGAAATAGACTCGATAGCCGGGGCCGAAACCTATTCGGTATTCAAAAACGCCCTCCCCAACGCCCTTGACATTGGAAAGGTTGCCCTGCCCGATGCGGCTCAAGGCTGTCACCACCTTCGCTGCTGCTTGCGCATTGAGACTGTTAAACCACTTCGCATAAGGACTGCGCCCTTGATCGTCGAGATACTCTTTGATCTCGATCATGCACTAAAGGTAACATATAAGTTACCACTAAGCGAGACAGGAAATGACACCAGTACGCTCCTCGCAATAAGCATTGACCGGCAACGGGGAACTAATCGGAGACTAGAGCGGTTCTCATTGGCATGCGAACCTACGGAGAGACGCGATATGTCGCATCTCTATAATGACAGGCAAGGACACACCTGGATGAACAGCAAAGACCGTAGGAGCATGGCATGCCAACCCCTACGGTTTCGAGAGTTTTCTCGCGTTTAGCGGTTTACTTGCACCGGTGGGGTCGTCTCGCTCAATTTCGTCAGGATCTCTTCGTCTGTCATACGGAGGACTGCTTGTTTATCGGGCGGAAATTCCATGAGTAGCTTGCTCTGCTCAGGAGCTGGCTGCGGCACAGTGCCTTCCTTTGACTCGAACGCGGGCGGATTTTTGAAGCGTTGCAGTTCTTCCGCATTGATTCCACTCAGCCTGACAACTGCTGGATCGATCCACGCTTCGGCATCGATCGGTTTACCCTCGGAGGTGGAAAACTCAAGCATGATGCCTTCGGGAGCGGCCAGGTAAATCGACTTGCAGAAGCCATGATCAATCGGTCCCATGACCCAGTACCCATGAGAGCGGACCCGATCACGCATGGCGAGCAGCTCTGCTTCGGTATCAACGTTGAGCGCGACGTGTTGCATCACGCCTGCGGCGACCGGAGCCCCGGTCCAAGCGGCATGGGAGACCCCCTTAATGGGTTGGATTTCGCCAATCTCAGGTCCCTGGACGAACGCGAGCGAGGAACTGTCCCCCAGTTTGACAAAACCGTGGAAGGTATTTTTGACCCCATGCATCCAATAGAGCGCGACGAGTTCCATTCCGCACACTTGCGTGAAGAAATCGATCTGCTTTTTGATGTCTTTCGTACAAATGGCGAGATGATGAATACCGTTTGGCAGACCCATAAAAAACCCTCCTTAGGTGTAATGGATTAACGTAAGGCCGTTCTTCTTTTTATCCCTTCACAGCAGCTTCGGGAGCACCTGATCAGTGAACAGCATAAAACTGTCGTGGCTGAGCGGCGCGCCGATCATGTAGTCGAGGTGGATCTCCTCACGCAGACGCGCCAGCTGGTCAGTCACGCGCTCTGGGGTGCCATGGATGATCACTGAATCGACGTAGCGTTGAACAGGGTCGCCGATCACGTCGAACATTCGCGGATCGACGTAGGTCTTCAGCATCCATTTGGCGCCCTGGCAAGCAACTTCCGCCGCCTCTGCATCATTGGCGGCAATCGCCAGCAGCCGGGCCATAGGAATCTGCCGTCCGTCGCTGGAATATCCATAGTGCTCAAGTTGCTGTTGATAGAACTCCCACTTCTCGCCCAGTTCTACATGAGTTGAGTGGGGGTCCATCAGGATCGAGTGTCCCACGGACGCAGCCCAATCGATGGCATCCCGTGAGGCGGCCGCTACCCACGTCGGCGGGTGGGGCTGCTGTAACGGCTTAGGGAGGACCTCTACGTCTTCAAACGAGAAAAACTCGCCATTATACGTGAGGCGCTCGCTGGTCCACGCCCGCACGACAATATCAACAGTCTCT
>CAZAYE010000044.1:0-11111 GCA_964489255.1 uncultured Enterobacteriaceae bacterium | reverse complement strand
GACTCTACCTGGTAGGGGCCGCTCCCGAGTGGCGGCTCGAGGGCCGTCTTCTCAAAGTCGCGGGTGCTCCAGTAGGCGCGCGAGAGGACTGGCATCTGGCCCACGATCAGCGGGAGTTCCCGGTTCTCGCCGGTACTGAAGTTGAATTTTACTTTATGCGATCCCAGTTTTTCAGCCTTCACGACCTTGGTGTAATAAGAGCGGTAGAATGGATGTCCCTTCGTTTTGAGCGCTTCGAACGTCCAGATTACATCGTCGACGGTGATCGGACTCCCATCGTGGAAGCGCGCTTGTGGGCGAAGAGTGTAAGCCACCCACGAACGATCGGCCGGAGTTTCAATGGTCTCAGCGACCAGACCGTACTCTGAGAACGGTTCATCATCAGACTGGACCGTCAACGTTTCGAACAATTGGCCGATGCCCGCTGCGGCAACGCCTTTAAGAATGAAGGGATTCAAGGTATCGAAGGTGCCGATCGCTGCTAGGCGCACGTCGCCACCTTTCGGGGCGTCTGGGTTGACGTAATCGAAATGCGCGAAGTCCGGTCCATACTTGAGATCGCCATACATCGACAGGCCGTGAACAACCGCGACGGAGGCAGCAACTGCATGAGTGTAGGGACGGCTGACGAGCGCGCACAGCAACAGAACAGGGAAGGCGCAGGCAGTCGCTCGTATCCCTCTCCGTATCCCAGCTAATGATCCCGGTTTCAGTATTTTCTCCAAAATCTCTGCTGACTGCTTCGTGGTCTGTCTTCAAGAAGACGGGCATTAAGGTCTTACAATCTATTCTTCATTTTCTGAACCAGGTCTTCAAGAGCGCGCCGGCGAGAAAACAGCACGTGCCACTGAGGGTCTTATACCAATTCGCATTCTCGACTACATCATGACAGCAACAAACCTGTCACCCTGAGCGCAGCGAAGGGTCTCGTTTTCTGCGAGATTCTTCGCCTTCGGCTCAGAATGACATCCTTATGCAAGCGATGTTGTCCACAAGGGTGGACACCTGCCCGAGTACCTTGACGCGGTAGGGCAAATCCCGTCAGGATTCGAAGGGAGCCTTATCCTTAGCCGTGTTTGGCACGAAAGGTGCTCGGTGGTAATGAGGAGTGATAGGCAGTAAAGAGAAAGCTCTAACCCCGCTGGGAGGAAAACCAATGACTGAACGTGTACGAGAGATTCTGAGTTGGTATGGCAGTGACAATCCGGGTACTCTCACCAATCTCGCCCGGTTGCTTAATCACGGCAAGCTCGGAGGTACCGGGAAGCTTGTTATCCTGCCGGTAGACCAAGGTTTCGAGCATGGCCCGGCGCGTAGCTTTGCTCCCAATCCGCCTGCCTACGATCCTCGCTATCACTTTGAACTGGCTGTCGAAGCAGGGTGTAACGCCTATGCTGCGCCCCTCGGTTTCTTAGAGGCCGGGGCACGAGAGTTCGCGGGCGACGTGCCACTTATCTTGAAGGTCAATGACCGCGATTCGCTGCTCGACGAGCGCGATCCCCATCAAGCGCTGACCGGCAGCGTCGCAGACGCGTTGCGCTTAGGCTGTGTGGGAATCGGTTTCACCATTTATCCTGGCTCCTCACAGCGATTGGAGATGTACGGACAAATTCGCGCCTATGCCGAAGAGGCGAAACGTTGTGGCCTCGTGGTTATTATCTGGTCGTATCCGCGCGGGTCAGGGATGAGTAAAGAAGGCGAAACCGCGATCGATGTATGTGGGTACGCTGCGCAGATTGCCGCTCAGTTAGGCGCTCACATCATTAAAGTGAAGCTCCCTAGCGCCCACCTCGAACAAGCAGCAGCGCGCAAAGTGTATGAACGCGCGCAGATTCCTATTGGGACACTTGCCGATCGAGTACGCCATGTGGTGCAGTGCGCGTTCAACGGCCGACGCATTGTGATCTTTTCTGGCGGGGCAGAAGCGGCAGAGAAAGAACTGCTCGCTGAAGTGCAGGCCATCCAGGCAGGTGGCGGCTTTGGCTCAATCATTGGGCGCAATTCATTCCAGCGCAAAAAATCTGATGCACTGCGACTGCTCGATACGATCATGAGTATTTACATCGGGAAGACAGTGTAGGCGATTCCAGCGTAAGGAGTAGCACCCATGCAACTTGGAATGATCGGTTTGGGAAGAATGGGTGCGAACATGGTGCGACGGCTGCTGCGCATCGGCCATAACTGCGTCGTCTACGACCTTCACCCTCAGGTAGTCAAGGAACTTGCGCAGGAAGGGGCAGTCGGAGCTGCCTCGCTCGACGACTTTGTCGCCAAACTGACGAAGCCGCGCGTCGCCTGGATGATGGTGCCTGCCGCCGTTGTTGATCCTACCCTCACCGACCTGGTGGCCCGCATGGAGCCGAATGACATCATCATCGACGGGGGCAATTCCTATTACCGAGATGACCTGCGGCGCGCCAAAGCCCTCAAGCAGAAAGGTATTCACTACGTGGACGTGGGCACGAGCGGGGGCATCTGGGGGCTCGATCGCGGTTTTTGTCAGATGATCGGGGGAGAGAAGGAAGTAGTGCAGCACCTTGATCCGATCTTCGCGGCGCTCGCGCCCCCGTTTGAGGCCGCACCCCGCACGCCGGGGCGGGAGAACGTCGGCGGCACTGCCGAGCACGGTATTTACATTGCGGGCCACATGGGGCTGGACATTTCGTCAAGATGATCCATAACGGAATCGAGTACGGCGTCATGGCAGCCTACGCCGAGGGTTTGAGCATCCTTCGCCACGCCAACATCGGCAAGCAGCAGCTCACGACGGATGCCGAGACGTCCCTGCTACGGGATCCCGAGGCGTACCAGTATGATTTTAATCTCGCCGACATCGCCGAAGTGTGGCGTCGCGGCAGCGTCATTGCGTCGTGGTTATTGGATCTTACTGCTGCTGTCCTGTTGAAGAGTCTGGATCTTGCAAACTTCGCAGGCCGAGTGTCGGACTCTGGGGAAGGGCGCTGGACCATCCAGGCGGCGATTGACGAGACCGTTCCAGCGCACGTTCTGACCGCCGCCTTGTACGAACGGTTCAGTTCACGCGGCGAAGCAGACTTTGCGAACAAGGTGTTATCGGCGATGCGGTATGAGTTCGGCGGGCATGTAGAGAAGGGAGCCAATAAGTGAGCGGCCGCAATCTCACTTGAAAACCTGATGGCAGAACGGATCTTTGGCCACGTTCCGGGCTACCCCGAAGGCAGTTGTTTCGCCTCGCGCCTCGAACTGTCTCAGGCAGGCGTACATCGACCACGGATCGCTGGTATCTCTGGCCGGGGACGAGAAGGAGCAGATTCTGTTGTCCTCGCTGGCGGCTACGAGGATACCCAAGATTTTGGCAATGAAATTCTCTACACCGGTCATGGCGGACGCGATGCCGAAACTGGCAAACAGATCGGCCATCAGGCGTTGACCCGCGGGAATTTAGCACTCGCGTCGAACAAACTCTTCGGGCTCCCCGTCCGTGTCATCCGCGGCGCCAGACACCACTCTCTTTATTCGCCCTCGGTCGGCTATCGCTACCAGGGACTTTATGTCGTTGATGACTACTGGCGAGAGAGAGGCCGGTCTGGATTCCGTATCTGGCGCTTTCGGTTGGTCAAATTGCCAGTCGCACGCACGGCTGAACAACACGGCACTGAGGAGTAGAAATCAGAAAGGTCTGAGCCCCACCCCTACAAAAGCCATATTTGCTTCCTGTATAGATAGCAATTGGGGATGAAACGAAGTGAGGTACACACATGAAGCAGGCACTCAGCGGCATACGCGTTCTCGACTTTACTCAAGTGATGGCCGGTCCCTTTTGTTCCATGTTATTGGGCGACCTGGGAGCCGATGTGATTAAGATAGAGCCACCCGAAGGCGACACCACCCGTAGAATGGGGAAGCGACAGGGAAAGGACAGCCCAAGCTTTTGGGCTGTCAACCGCAATAAACGAGGGATCGTTCTGAACCTCAAGGATTCACGCGGTCCGGAGATTGTTCGCGCTCTCGCTGCCGGGGCCGACATCCTGGTGGAAAATTACCGTCCTGGAGTCATGGATGCGTTTGGTCTGGGCTATAACGACCTGCGAGCTATCAACCCACGGCTGATCTATACCTCAATCTCCGGCTTTGGTGCCACTGGTCCCTACGCCCACAAGGGTGGCTTTGATCTGGTGGCACAAGGCATGTCAGGAATCATGTCGATCACCGGAGAGGTCGGCATGCCACCGGTGAAATGTGGCATTCCGGTGACCGACCTCGGTGCCGGACTCCTCGCCTTACAGGCGATTCTTGCCGCGTACATCCACCGTCTGCAGACGGGAGAAGGGCAATACATCGATACTTCACTTTTTGAAGCTGGAGTTGCCCTATCCGTCTGGGAGTCAACCCAATATTTCTCTACGGACGAGATTCCTGAGCCGATGGGATCGGCGCATCGCATGTCCGCTCCTTACCAGGCGATCCAGTGTGCGGATGGCTACATCACTCTTGGTGCAGCCAACCAGCGGACCTGGGAGCGGTTCGCCCACGCCATCGGTCTGCCGGAGCTGATTAACCGTCCAGAGTATGCCGAAGATCGCCTGCGCGTACAGAACCGCCACCAGTTAGCGCAGGAGATTGAAGTCGTCACGGCAACCAAACCTCGTTCCTACTGGCTCAAAGTGTTGGAAGAGGTTGGCGTACCGTGCGGACCGATTCAGAACTATGCTGAGGTCTTTGCTGACCCACAGGTGCAGGCTCGTGGAATGGTGCAGGAAATGGATCATCCTGCAGGTGGCCGCATCCGGGTTCTCGGACCAGCAGTCAAACTGAGCGAGACTCCTGCTCGGCTGAGCCGCCCTGCCCCGCTGTACGGTGAGCACTCAGTCGAGATCCTGCATGAAATTGGCTATACCGACGGGGATATCAAAGGGTTAGCAGAAGCCGGAGTTGTGATTCTCTCAGGATGACTACTTATTACTATAGAAATCCTTTTTGCAATGGAGAGAGCAGACGTGCGCCCGCCCTTCGACAGGCTCAGGGCGAACGGAAAAAAATCTTCGCCAACGGTAGAAAACCCGCTCGTGCTGAGCCCGTCGAAGCATGAACGGCGCTTACCCTCCACATCTCAATTAGGAAAACTATAATAGTTGTAGGGTGCGCTGTGCGCACCGATGAAACGGTGCATGAAATGCACCCTACGACTTGAGTCTGCCGAGCGCCTCTGCAAGAAACTCTTCATACACCGCTGCAGCAGGATACCCTGGAGCCCGGTCGAGGCCCTGTTCCTCTTTTGATCGCTCAAAGTTGAACACGCGCAACAGCCACAGGATCTCGTACAACCTGAAAACAGGAGAGCTGATGATCTCCCGCCCTGTCGGCCCGTAACCGTCTACAAAAACGGAGAACAGCTCAGGATCGTATGACAGTTCTCCACGGGTGTTCTTCACCGTCCAATACTTCATCTTGACAAAATCCAGATGCGGCGCGTCGATGACCGCGTTGTCCCAATCAATCACCGCGGCGATTTTTCCGTCCTGCACGAGAATGTTTCCAGGCGCAAAGTCATTGTGGACAAGGCAAGGGGTACATGAAAGCGACGAAGGAAGCTCAAGCTGCGCCAGTGCGTCACCGATTCCGCCACTCAAACGACCCCGGGCTGCACTCACTTCCTTGTCAAACGCCACACGGTATCGTTCGCCCCAACGAACTGGTTGCTGGCCGATCGAGAGGAAATCGGCATAGAACGAAGAGAAGCGGATCTCATGGATGCGGGCTAACAGCTGACCTGCCAACGCATAGAGCTGTGCCTCTGGCATGTCCCACAACGGCAGGCCGTCCACCCATTCGTAAATACAGTACGGATGCGGCAGCTGTTGCCTCGTCCAGTCATAGTACCGTATAGCCGGCAAGACCCTACTGCGATTCGTGATCATGCCATACCGAGCCGCTCGAATCTGCGAGAATGCAACAGCGGTTTCCTCATCACGCGAGGTGCCAGAAGCGCAATTCATCAGCCAGGCAACGAAGGCTTCTTTGATCAAGTCGGGCTCATAGCGGTAGACTTTTTCCTGAGTCCGGACCCGCAGTCCATAATACTGCCCACCGGCCTCCACTTTGATGATTGTGTTAATGTTCCCCGCGAACACCTCGCAGACTTGCAGAGACTGAGTTTCCAGCAGAGGAGAAAACGCCCTCTCTAGTTGATGTCGGTCAAAAGGGCTCTGGGAGGATTGTCCCGAGGCTAACACTTTTTCACCAATAAGTTTGTCTGAATTCCCCATGGTGGGTCTCTATGTACTCCTTTCCGGTTTGACAACCAAGCGGAACGCGCAGCATAATCGCCTCTATGAGCGGGGAATCCTCACAGACAGCAGCCGAGACGCGTAAACTCGCTGCCATCATGTTCACCGACATCGCCGGCTTCAGCCATCAGATGGGCAACGACGAAGCTCGCACGCTGAAGGTGTTGGCCTTGCATAACCAGGTCGTCGAGCAAGCCGTAGCCGACCATCACGGCCGCGTCATTAAAACCATGGGCGATGCCTTTGTGGTCGATTTCCCCTCTGTGAGAAAAGAACTCAGGCAGGTGGGCGATGCTTACCTGCCATTGCTTCACAAACCTCCCCCAGTTGGTAGGCTGCTCGACTGCGGTTCTTCGACACCAGCCAGGATGAGAAAGCCGTCTGCCAAGAGGATATCTAAACTCTTCTCTGCCACCCGGTTGGCGATCTCTTCTCGTTTTGCCTCGGTTAGAGTCGCGGGCAGAGAAATCCAGATGTGCGCATCCTCGTCCTCGTAGCGGACGAAAGAGATCTCAAGCTCCGCCTCCGGGCAGAGATCACGGATAAACAGACTGAGAGCGGTGACCGCAGCATCGAGTCTACTGCGATAATCAGGATGTGGTTGAATCGTCTGGGCCACTAGATGCCTCCTCTATAATGGCAGTCACAAACTCCTGTGCCCAACGGACAATCTGGGTTGCTTGTTTCAGACTGACTCCTTTTGTCCGGTAGTCAGCGTCCAACCGGAGTTGCAGAGCCCTGTTGAAATACGGTCCCAGAAGGGCAGGATACCGTTTCCGCCGTCTGATCAGCTCATTGACGAATGACGCTTGCAGAGCAGGATGGCTCCATTCTGTGCGTCGGATTCCCACGCGAGCTAGGGCAGCTTGTGCTGCCCAAAACATCGCGTAGTATGCTCTGCTTGCAGCAGAGTGAGGAAGACTCCTCTCCAGACATACTTGTGCTGCTTCCAGAGCTTCTCGGGCGCGGTCCAGGGACATGGCCCAGTTCTACCGTCTTTTCCCGCTCAGTGGAAGATTGACACACGTGGAAGCCAGCAGTAGCTTTCCCAAGGATACTGGCGGAATCTTCCTATAACATGAGGGTATACCTATGAGAAAAACAAATACCCAACAATCAAGGTCAGCAGCAATCCGTGCCCGACTGAATCATCCGATTATCGACTCGGACGGTCACGCGGCGGAGTTCGAACCGGCTGTGCTCGACTATATCCGGAACATCGGCGGTAGTAAGGCTGCCGAGCGATTCAAAACGGCACCGGACATCCCCTTCTCCCCTTTGTGGTACCAGCTCTCGTGGGAAGAGCGGCGTGCGCGCAGGATCCCCCGTGCCCAATGGTGGGTGCATCCCACCAAGAATACGCTGGACCGGGCGACAAGTTCGTTGCCAAAGCTCTTGCACGAGCGATTGGACGAAATGGGATTAGACTTCACCATTGTTTACCCCAGCTTGGGTATTGCTGCCCTGCACATGGGAGATGACGAGCTGCGCCGCATCGCCTGCCGGGCGTTCAACACGTATCATGCTCACATTTACCGTGAATATGCCGACCGCATGACGCCGGTCGCGGTCATTCCCATGCACACGCCGCAAGAGGCGATTGAGGAGTTGGAGTACGCGGTAAAAGGACTGGGTATGAAAGCGCCTCTGCTGGCGGCATTCGTGCGTCGGCCAATTAAAGCGGTGGCGCAAAAGGCTCCTGAACTCAGCCGCTATGCCTTCTGGCTGGATACGCTCGCGCTCGATAGCGAGTATGACTACGACCCGGTGTGGGCGAAATGCGTCGAGCTGAAAGTGTCTCCCTCGTTCCATTCGTTCGGTGTAGGCTGGGGGAGTCGCACCTCAGTCTCCAACTTCATGTACAACCACATCGGCCACTTTGCCGCGTCGGCCGAGGCACTGTGCAAGGCGCTTTTTTTCGGCGGCGTCACCCGCCGTTTCCCTCAGCTCAGATTTGCGTTTTTGGAAGGCGGCATAAGCTGGGCATGTAGTTTGTACGGCGATCTGATCGGGCACTGGGAGAAACACAACGTCAAGTTCTTAGAACATTTCGACCCGGCCAATCTTGACGAGCAGTTAATGTACGAACTCTTCGTCAAATATGGCGGCGAAGCGCTCGCACAAAAACTCAGTAACAAAGACGAGCGCTCGTATTTGCTGTGGGGGGCTCCCGCAGAGGCGCCGGAAGATCTCGATGAGTGGGCACGTTGCCAGATTGAGCGGAAAGAAGATGTGCGCGACCTGTTTGTGCCGCGCTTTTATTTTGGCTGCGAGGGAGATGACCGGGTGACTGCTTGGGCCTTCGACGCGAAGAGAAATCCGCTGGGTGCCCGGCTGAATGCGGTCTACGGCTCTGACCTCGGGCACTGGGACCTGCCTGATATGCGGGATGCTGCAGCCGAGGCGTATGAGCTTGTAGAGAAGGGCGTGCTGAATGAAGAGAATTTCCGGGATTTTGTGTTCGCGAATCCGGTGAAGTTTGTGACGGCAATGAACCCGGACTTCTTTAAAGGAACGGTGGTCGAAAAAGAGGTGGCAAAACTCTTGGCTGAGAGTGGGCGATAATTCTCCAGCAATTCACTAACCGCTTAGAAGCAACCAAGCGAGCTGCAGAAAGACTAGGAGAGTGAAGAAATCACAGATTGTTTTTATAATTCTTGGTTTCTGGGATCAAGAAGATCAGCGTTTTCGGGGGAACGCTGGTGGTTCCCCGGATTTCGCTGCCTCGGGTGCGAGTTTCTCTCTCCCTTGGGCAAGAAAGCTAGAGTGAAAGAGAGAACGCGGTAATCTCAGTGTCCTGTCACCGGACGCTGCACCAGAGGCAGCTCAGGGAACTGCATCTCCTGCGCGGCTGTGCTGGTGAGCTCGGCCAGAGCAAAGAACTCTTTCGGCATTAGCTTAATGACGGCCCTGCCCACCCGCAGGTGTATACAACCTTCTGAGCACACTGAAATAGTCAATAATTCATCTGGTGTTTCCCAATACCGTGTACTGCTCATCGTAGCCTCCTTTCCTTAAACGGGGCATGCATGCCCCGTAGTCCGCTTTACTGAACATGAGGTTTAGCTGTCCCACTAGTTGCTTGGGCTGTAACAACTTGGTCTGCTGCTTGTTTCACTGATTGGGCTAGCTGCAAGAAGTCCTTTTGACAGAGGTGCAGACAGATGTTGTCGATCTGTATGTGCAAGCTGTGATCTGGGCATAGGTCGACGTGCACATTAACGTGGAGTTCTTCGTTGGTGGTGTGTCGCCATTTCATAGGTTCCTCCTTTCCTGAGGTGGGGTAGGAATCAGAACGATCCGCTTGCACCTCCGGCATTTAAGCTCCACGCCTTCCTCGGTGAGGCGGGCGAGGAGGTTTCCACACTCACACCGAAGTTCTCCCCTCTGGTGTGACGCTTCTCCCTTCTCACCTGTCCCCTTCCGTTTCATCTCCCGCTCATGAACAAAAAGCCCGACTCTCCCAGACTCAGAACTCACTAGGTGGAGAAGCTGTGAGGGCGCCGGGTCAGGCTCTCTCACCTCCTATCAGCCTGGAATGCCGGGCTCTGGGTTGAGAACCGCTGGCCGGCCTGAGCGGGCTGCTGGACCGGTGCTGCTTGCGCGAAAAGCCGAGAGGGGCAACACGTACAGAGAGTGAGAGTCACCGTGCACGTCAGAGCCAGGATCCTCATAGAGTCCTCTTGTCTCTTCTCGCCTTTCTCTCCCTCAGGTTCTCGCCACGCGGCCAGGATGGCGCTTTAAATGGCAGGTTGGCAGCACATGGCACGACATCGAGACCGCTTATTGCGACACAGTGCATCTGGGCGTTCCGTTGATGCTTGAGTCGCCCAGCAATCGTCTCGCGAGCGCAACGGCTGCATCCTCGTTGGCAACGATTTCAACAGGAAAAGGAAACGCCCTACTGGCCTTGGCTGCACGGATCATGAGTTTCTCGCGGAGGCCAGGGAATTTGTTAACCAGGATCATACCCTTGCAGTAGTGGCCCAGACGCTCCTTGTTCTGCTTGAACCACAGTGTCCGTTGTTTCCTGTCTTCGGGCGCCTCTTCCTCCTGCATTCCACCCGTAATCAGCACGAATGTCTCCTCTCGGGCTAGAAACTGCTCCATCTCCGCAATCCACAGGGTACTATACCCAGCCATCCTCACGCCTGCCTGATACCGAACAATGGGGAAGTCGGCTGCGTCGAAGAGAGGAGTCATCGCTTCTGCCATGGCACTGCTTGTCGTCTTCATCGGTCGATCTCCTTTTGATTTTTCTCAGCTTCTCAAAGAAAAAAGCCCGTAAGGAGTGTCTCCTTACGGGCTCTGAGCTTGTTGCCGCTGGCCGCTAGGTGAAGGCGAATTATGCCGTATAATTAATTTTGAAAATGATTTTCAATTTCAATTGAAATCGTATACGCTGCCTTAGCGGAGTTGTCAAGCGATTAGGCAAATTCCACTGCGAACGGGTGTTGCACGCTTCCTCAGGGCGCCTGGACAGCGAAGATCTGTGTGCTCATGGCGTTTCGCGCGGCGCGCGCACGGACCGCGCCACACGCCAGACGATGACCGCGACCGGTGTACCAAGGGCGAACCATGACAGCACATCCCAGACCCCATCGCCGAGCAGTGCGGACAGGAGGCCGCTGGCGCTGACGAGCGCCAGCAGCATGGGCATACCGAACACGCGAAGGAAGGTCGCGTCACGCGCGGCAGTGATCGGTTTCATCATCTCACTCTTGGCAGCGCGGTTGCCGACGATTCGGCTCCCTCGCGCTCGATCTCCGTGATCTGCGCCTCGATCGACAGCTTGCGCCGCGTCAGCCAGATGTACAGGCCGCTGCCGAGTACGACGATGGTGAT
>CAZAYE010000043.1:9611-11134 GCA_964489255.1 uncultured Enterobacteriaceae bacterium | reverse complement strand
ACGCGTAAGATCGTCGGCAGCGTCAGATGTGTATAAGAGACAGACTTCCAGCAGCATGCCAAGCTGTTCAGCTCATAGGCTGAAGAAAGAATGCAGCAGGATCTGCCGTTTTGGACCGATCACGTAGGGCCTGTCGGGCCTGTCGGGCCAGACTGGGCCATAGCTGCCGTTGGTGCGGTGAGCGAGGTCACCAGCGGCAACACGGTGGCCGCCACGCCAAGCTTCAATAATTTGCGCCGCGTCGTGTCCACCGTTTCTTCTCGCTGCACTACTGGCTCCTGCAGAAGGTGGCACTGTTCCAGTTGCTCCAGAGCGAGCCAGACTATGTCTTCAGCAACCGGGCTCGCTAACTCGGCCTCCAGTAGATGGGCCAGTTCTGTCACGGTAGTCTCACCGTCGCAGTGCCTCCAAACCAATTCGGCACTGCGGTTCAGGCAGTGTGCCTCGTCCCGCTCCATGTCGTAGACCAGGATTTCTTCGTCTAGCTCCTGGACCAGTAATCCTTCCTGCCGCGCTTTTGGGGTTATTTGAGCCATGTTCTTTTCTCCAATGATTTCTGAACGAAAAAAGGACAGTTATCGCTCCCAGTAACCTTTTTCGGCGTTACCCTTCACCGGTGCACTGCTTCGGTAATGGTCAAAATCATTCAACACATACTTCGCCGTCACGCTGGCTTCACCGCGCATACTCTCGAACACGGAAGCGCGCGTTACAACGCATCGAAGTGCGGCGAGTGCAGTTTCTGGCTGCCGCCGGACTGACACCGTATTATCCAGCAGTGCCAGCGCCCCTTGTCCCGCAGAGAGCCGACGGGGCTGCCAGGTGGCACCACGCCGATACTGAGTTATGATGACCAGCCCTACCGGTATCGGCTGTGTGCCAACGCTCCCGCCCAGCGCGTCAACCGGACATCTTCTCGTCTTCTTTCCGTCCTCTTGTCGGATCGCTAAAGGACGGGCATAGGGATGCACCCGCCCGTGAGCATCCAATACGGCATATTCATCGGAAAAGTAGGTGGCCCCGGCCTGCACCAGAGCTGCTACCAAGCTCGTTTTCCCGCTAAAACTGCGGCCGGGAAGGACAATGGCCTGTCCTTGCCAACCGACTACCCCCGCATGCACAAACACTCGTCGGTGCGCCTTCTCAGCTACATAGAGCTGTAGGTCTGACTCGAAAACTGCGAAGACGTGTTCAATATCTGACGTCTGCACCAATTTGTCCGCGTTGGCGTACAGCAGATTAACGTGTCCGGCGTCGTGCCGTGACTTGTCAGTACTTAGGGTGAATGAGTACAACCGCTCCACCAATGGAGAAGCGGCACGTCTCCAGCCGGGCGGTAGATAATCCAGAAAATGATCAAGGACACGTCTATCACTCACCCGTATGCCAAAAGAAATCCCGAATGCCATCAGAGAGAGACCAGCTTCCCAGCTTAGGCAATCGATCGGGGCCATTTGACTGGACTGCCAGCGGAGGCGAGGTAGATCCGAAGTCATTACAGACCACCTTCTTCCTGTCTCTTA
>CAZAYE010000043.1:0-9601 GCA_964489255.1 uncultured Enterobacteriaceae bacterium | reverse complement strand
TGTCAGACTTGCCTACCTTGTGCAATCCAGGGCTGCAGTAGCTTCGCCGCGGCGCTGGTCTGGAAGATTTTGCAGATAGCCGAGTCTACGTTCCGCCGCCTTAAGGGAGCTGAGTTACTGCCGGCCGTGTATGCCGGGGCACAGTATAAGGATGGGGTAGAGCAGCCTGCGCGCCCGCAGCAGAGGATTGCCGCCTGACTGCGAGGGTGCAGGTATTTTACTTGCCCTGGGGAGCCCGAAGGAGTAAAGAGGCCGTATGCGCTGCCGAAGCTGTAGCTGTGAGAATGAAGAGGAAGCCCAGTTCTGCGAAGAGTGCGGCACTCCCCTCGTACGAACCTGCCCGAGCTGTGGCCGAGAGGTCCGGCCTGCCGCCAGATTCTGTAGTACATGTGGCACGGCGCTCACTACCCAGGCGTCCCCCGCGGCGCTTCTGCAGCCAGACCAACCCCCCGCTCATCTGGCTGCGCCTGCACCGCCACTCACCGAGCGGGTAGCACCTCAAGCCGAGCGCCGTCAGCTCACGGTGATGTTCTGCGACCTGGTAGGCTCGACACGACTCTCGGAGCAACTGGACCCTGAGGAGTGGCGCACGATTGTCCGGGCCTATCAAGAGACCTGCGCCAGTGTGATCCAACGCTTTGAGGGCCATATCGCCCAGTACTTGGGCGATGGACTCTTGGTCTACTTCGGCTATCCCTTGGCCCATGAGGACGATGCCCGGCGAGCCGTGCGGACGGGGTTGGAAATTATCCAGACGCTGCAGAGCCGTGCGGGTCAACAGGCGGTGGGGGTTGCGCTTCCTGACAGTCGCGGCTCGGACGCTCTGCAAGTACGCGTTGGTATTCACACTGGCCTGGTGGTCGTCGGTGACATCGGCACTGGTGGTCGCTCCGAACAGCTCGCTTTGGGCGAGACACCCAACATTGCCGCACGGATGCAGGAGATTGCGACGCCGGACTCGGTAGTCATTAGCGCGGCTACGCAGCGGCTCGTCCAGGGGTTGTTCGAATGCCAAGATCTTGGTTCCCGTCCCTTGAAAGGAGTCTCGACGCCAATGTCGGTGTACCGCGTCCTGGGCGAGAGTGGCGTGCAGAGCCGCTTTGAGGTCGCGGTCACCACTGGGTTGACGCCGCTAGTGGGCCGGGAGCAGGAAGTGGGGCTGCTGCTGGAGCGCTGGGAGCGGGCCAAAGAAGGGGAAGGGCAGGTGGTGTTGCTCAGTGGCGAGGCGGGAGTTGGCAAATCCCGCCTGGTACAGACGCTTAAAGAGCGCGCGGCCACAGAGTCGCATACCCGCTTGGAGTGTCGCTGTTCGCCCTATTACCAGAACAGCGCTCTCTACCCCGTGATCGATCTATTGCAACGGCTGCTGCAGTTCAAAAGGGATGATACCCCCGAGGCGAAGCTGACGAAGCTGGAGGGAGCCCTGGAGCCATATGGCTTTGCCCTGCCGGAGGTGGTGCCGCTCTTTGCTTCGCTGCTGTTTTTGTCGTTGTCTGAGCGTTATCCCCCGCTCACGCTGACTCCGCAGAAACAGAAAGAAAAGACCCAACAAGCCGTGCTGGCCTGGTTGCTGAAGGAAGCGGAGCGGCAGCCCGTGCGGTTCGTCGTGGAAGACCTGCATTGGGCCGATCCCTCCACGTTGGAGCTCCTAGGCCTCTTCATCGACCAAGCTCCTACCGCCTGCCTGCTCATCGTACTCACCTTTCGGCCAGACTTTACCTCGCCTTGGGCACCCCGCTCGCATCTTACCTCTCTGACGCTCAGCCCCTTACTCCGCAAACAGGTGGAAGTGATGATCGAAAAGGTGGCAGGAGGCAAAGCCTTGCCGGCCGAGGTGATCCAGCAGGTGATAACGAAAACCGATGGGGTGCCGTTGTTTGTCGAAGAGTTGACCAAGACCGTGCTGGAGTCTGGGTTGCTCAGAGAGGCGGAAGGCCGCTATGAGCTGACAGGGCCTCTGCCTCCCCTGGCCATTCCCACCACGCTCCAAGACTCGCTGATGGCCCGGCTTGATCGGCTGGCTACCGTCAGAGAGGTGGCGCAGTTGGGAGCGACCCTAGGGCGGGAGTTTCCCTATGAGTTGATCCAGGCCGTCTCGCCGGTGGAGGAGGCGAAGTTGCAAGAGGCGCTGGCCAAGCTGGTAGAAGCTGAAGTGCTCTACCAGCGGGGTTTTCCGCCGCAGGCCGCGTACCTCTTCAAACACGCCCTCATTCAAGATGCGGCCTATCAGTCGTTGCTCAAGAGCAAGCGGCAGCAGTATCACCAGCAGATTGCCCGGGTGTTGGAGGAGCGGTTTGCAGAGACTAGAGAGATCCATCCGGAACTGTTGGGGCATCACTACACGGAAGCGGGCCTCAGAGAGCGGGCCATTGTCTACTGGCAGAGAGCAGGCCAAAGGGCCATTGAGCGCTCAGCCAACACGGAAGCGATCGGTCACCTTCTTAAGGGGCTGGAGCTGCTCAGAACGCTGCCGGACACTCCCGAGCGCTGGCAGCAGGAGTTAGCCTACCAGACTATGCTTGCCTCCGCCTTTCGAGTGACGAAGGGCTATGGGGCAGAGGAAACTCTGCAGACGCTCCTCCGCGCTCAGGAGCTCTGCCGGCAGCTTGGAGCCCCACAGCTCTCCGTTGTGCAGATGGGCTTAATGGGGGTCTACTTTGTCCGGGGGGAATTCCACACGACACAGACATTAGGAGAGCAACTGCTGGAGACAGCACAGCGCGAGCACGATTCGACGGCCCTGCTCGGGAGTCATATGCTGCTCGGCATCACGCTCCTCACGCTTGGTAAGCTCACAGCGGCCCACACACACTTAGCGCAGGGCCTTGCCCTGTATGAGCCCCAGCAGCATACCACCCTTACCATCCTCTTTGGACAGGACTTCGGCGTCTCTTGCTGTGCCTATGATGCCTATGTCTTATGGCTCTATGGGTATCCTGATCAAGCCTTGACCTACGCTCGCGCTGCCCTGACACGCGCCCGAGAGCTTGCTCATCCATTTAGTGAGGCCGTGGCCCTCATTTGGGCGACACTTGTTTATAGCGAGCGAGGAGACGGACACACAGTGCAGGAATGGAGTGAGGAAGCCTTCCGGCTTGCGTCTGCCCACGGGTTTCCTGAGTGGCAAATAATCAGTACAGCGATGCGCGGTCAGGCGCTCGTGCTACAAGGGCAGTACGGAGAGGGACAGCGCCAACTCCAGCAGAGTTTTGCTGATCTGCACGGAAGAGGTTTCCAGCAGGGATGGATGAGGCATGCTTACTGGATCGCCGAAGCCTATAAGCAGGGGGGGCAACCTGAGGAAGGACTGCGTATGATCGCTGAGGCCTTAACGATGATGCAGCACATAGAAGAACGCTTCTACGAGGCCGAGCTGTACCGGCTCAAGGGAGAATTACTGCTGGCAGGGGAGAGGCGCAGGAGAAAAACCGTGAATAGGAAGCTGCTGGCAGAGGCAGAAGAATGTTTTCTCAAGGCTATCGAGGTTGCCGGTCATCAGAGCGCGAAGTCGCTGGAGCTGCGGGCGGTGATGAGCTTGGCCCGATTGTGGCAGCAACAGGGCAAGAAGAGCAAAGCACGGCAGATAGTGGCGGAGACCTACGGCTGGTTCACTGAAGGGTTTGACACCAAAGATTTGCAAGAGGCCAAGGCGCTGTTGGAAGAGTTGAGCTGAAACAAGGAGTGTAGGCTTAACGAGAAGAGGGACAATAACTATCACCCAAGAGCAGACTGCTGCCCAACGCTTTTTACACACCTCTTGCAAAGACCTCTGCTCAGGGGGCTGATGTCAACGCTGGAATGGATCGTCATTCAACCCCACTCTCACTCGCGACAGGAACTGGGAGACAGGAGATCGTAAGACTGCTCCTTGCGCCTGGAGCTAAAGCGGATATTCCAGGACGTGGCGGAAACACTAGCCTGCACGAGGCAGGGCAAGACTGACATGACCGAGTTGCTGCGCAGATACGGAGCGAAAGAGTAAACAGCAAACAGGAAATCCCAAGCGCTATCCTTGACTACCCGGAGCTTTCTTAAGGGTGAGAGGGGATAGTGGGGTGCGAGGTGAAGAAAGGGGTGAGCATGAAATACGCCCTTCTGAGCGCAGTTCTCCTGCTTGCCGGGTTTGTCAGTGCAGATCGTTGCCTTGGTGCGGAAGGCTCCGGCACCCTAGCAGAATGGAAGGTGGGCTATTGGCTTTGGCGAGGAGGGGAGCCGTCCGTGCTGAGAGTGAGCGAAAAGACTGTGGACTTGCTCTATGTGCAAGTCGGAAACTTCTGGAGTCCTGCTAGCTATCCCGGACGCAGAGTGTATCCGTGGGGTATGCTGAACGGCCGGCGAACCGAGCGGCTTGCTGAAGACTCTGCGTCTGTCCGGCTGGTGGATGATGCGAGGTGGTCAGCGCAGTTGCCCAAAGCAGAGGCGTATGTTGCCGTTTGGCGCAACACCAGCCCGCGGACGCCTGGCACAGATCTGGTTCCTGCACTGCTCGTGAAGTACCGAGAGCTGAAACGCCAGGCCGCCCAAGCCGGGCAGCGCCTGGTGGGACTGCAAATTGATCACGATTGTCCAACCGATTCACTACGGGAGTACGCACGGTTTTTACAAGAGCTGCGCGCGGCGTTGCCAGCAGAGGACCTGCTCTCGATTACTGCTTTACTTGACTGGTTTCGGTCGGGCACCGGTATTGCCGAAGTGCTGCAATGGGTGAACGAATATGTCCCGCAGTTCTATGACGTCGATTCAACGTGGATGGGGGTGGCCCCTACGTTTATTGCTAAGACCATCGATTCATCTAAGTGGGCTCCTATTTTCAACTCCTATGGCCGTCCGTACCGCATTGGCATCGCTACCTTCGGGCGTATTGTCAGAATTACACCCCAGGTATCGCATCAATGGGAGGCAGCATATTTCCGATATCTCAGTCCACTTGAGCTTGCAGGTCGGCAGGAACTGACACGCGTTGCTGAGCTGCGCAATGAAGCAGGGGAAACAATCGTGCGATACGAGGCAGAGCGTGAGGTGAACCTTGCCGCTTTTCCCCTCTCCCCTGGCACAATCATTGAGATGATCCTTCCTTCCCAGCAATCGGTTCATTCAGCCTACTTGGCAGCCAAAGCTCTTGGCGGGTTGTGTGCTGGCGTGGTGTTCTTCCGCTGGCCAGCAGGAGAGTATGAAGCCCTGGTCCTTGCCCCTGATGAGATCCAGGATATCATCAGCGAAAAAAAATTAGCCTCCCGACCTACGAAGCTAGAAGTCGAACAGGGGCAGTGTGCGGTGGTTGGGTGTGCGAACCTCTATGTGCGGCTAGGAGACCGTTTTTCCCCTCAGCCAGTGACATTGTGGCTCTCCTCTTCCTCGGCGCTGGAATACGTTCTACCAGCGGAGCGTCTGAGTACAAAAATCCAGGGGCCACGCACGGTGGAGATCCGCATACCTCCGTATGTTGGGGTGCCGAGACTCTATGTGGGCAGAGTCGTCACCCGCGAAAGCGCACAGTTTACGCTGCGGCCGAAGCCATGAGAAAAAAAGTCAGTATCCTCGTGTTCTTGGTCTCGGTCCTGAGCGTGGGAGTTCCTGTGGTCTCTCCCTGCCCTCTGGAATCGACTTTCAGGGCGTATCTCGACCGGCGCTTCTGGCTGCCGCTTGCTAGATTTGTTGCAGACCTGGCCAGAGACCTACCCAGGGAACAAGCTAACGGACCCTTTGCTGAGATGGTAGCCAACGGAGCTGAGCCTAAGCCAGCCGTGCAAGCTGCTCGGGATGCCTATTGGCCGCTTTCTCGTTCTGCCGAGACGCCGGATGAACTGAGAGAGCTGTGGGCTCGGGCACGCGCTGCGGTGGCCACCGCCCTGCAGACGGAACTCACAGAAGAGGAAAAGGAAGAGGTTCGCCTGATCGAGGCGAAGATTGACATGCGCGAGGGAGAAGAAGGAAATCCGCAGGCGCTGCGGCGGGCGCAGGACAAGTTGCGCGACTTTCTCTCGACAGCAAAGATGCCAATGCTGGCCAGCCAAGCGAGAGGTTGGTTAGCCAGGGTGCACTATCTGCTCGATGAATACTCATCGGCAGCCAAGATTTACCTAGATGAATTGACGGTTGCGGATTCTGCCTTGTCTCGGGAGACCTTGCTAATGTCCCTGCGCATTCTTTTCTCTTCTGACGAAGGCAAGACTCACCTGGCGAACCATCTGGAGGAATACTTCGACACCCCTAGGCATGCGTTATTTGTTGTCAACCTGCTGACCAATCCCAGCTACCAGCAAGGGCGCCCTCCCTTGGCGGCAGTGGGCAAGAAGATCATTACAGCTTTGCAGAATCACCGTGAGCTGTTTCGCTCCGGGGCAGAATCCGAAGCCTTGGCCCTGGCCTTAATGCGGGCAGCACTCTATATGGGGGACCCTGGCGCCGCTCTGACGTATTCCCGGCTGGTCCCCCGTACCTCAGCGACAGCCAAAAACCCGGAGTTTAACTGGATGACAGCGGTCTGCCACTTTCTACGGCGGGAATATGCAGCCGCCGAAGCCCCTTTACTGCGGATGTATCGCTCGCCGCAAGCGGATGACAGAGACCGTGTCGCTGCTGCCCAGGCGCTCATCGGGGTGTATCAGAAGCTCGGGCGCCCCATAGACCAGCTCCACGCCGCCTTCTTGTATTACCCGTCCCGCTCCTCGTACCCGTACATGGAAAATCGGTTTATTGCCTGGCCCTATACTGGCTGGCTGCTTGACTTGCCCTATTTGCTGGATATTCAGCTCACAGACGAGGAACTGCGAATCTATCTCAGGCGCTATCGGCAGGCCGACGGATCAACATTCACCACCCGGATATCATCAACGACTGGCCAGCCTCGCGTACGGTCGGCAAGGGAGCTGGTGGAATACGCACTGGCAGTACGGTACGCACGACAAGAGCAGTACCAGGAAGCTGCCGCCCTTTATCAAAAGTTGGGTTCGTGGCCGCGGGCGCGGCGGATGCGGAAATTGGCGCAGTTGTTTGCGGAGGCCAACGATCCGACGCGCACCGGCCCGCAGCGTCTCGCCGCGCGCTATGCCTACGCGGCATTCCTGGCAGACCATCCCAACCAGATCTTCTTTAACGACACGTTGTGGTCTGGGTCTCAGACGGAGATCTTCATCGAGCAGTATCGGGATCATCAGTGGGGTATGCATACCCCGCCGGCAAGCCAAGGACTGACGCGCGAAGAACGAGAATTTTTTCTTCAACAGGAACGCCGACTCCGTGATGAACAGGAAGAGCGGTGGCGTGCGTATAAAATCTTGACAGCCGTGGTAGATGAGGCTGGTGATTCGGAGCTGGGCAGGCAAGCCGCCAGGAAAGCTCTGGACTGCCTGGTACGCATCAATACCGAACGGTTCGGCCGCAAGGAGGAGATTGGCACAGCCCTACAGAATCTGGCGCAACGGTTGCGCCAGCATTCCGTGCAACCCGTGCAAGTGCAGGGGTCCCCTAGGTGACAGCAAGACCAGGCAGGACCGCGCTGTGGAAGTGTGGCAGGCTGGAATAAGTGCAACGAACTCCAGCGCTGGGTTTCGCTCGGCTCAACCCAGCCTACCGTACTGCGGGTTAACCAGACGCGAGAGCTGGGGAGCAAGCTTCTCAATGCGCACATAGACGACGGGCTGACCAGGTTCCCGCTGGGCGGCGGCTACCTCGCGGTTCCTCTGACAGAACTCTGGGTCATCCTCGGGTAAAAAAACAATTTGGGCATTGAGTGGGATCTGCTCGGCGATCTCAGGATGCTCTAAAACGTATCGATCGAACTCTGCTGTGAGCATGAGATTTTTCTCAAAAAATTCTTTCTCGCTCATGAGGTCAGGACCTCCTTGAAAAACTCTTCTCGATATTTCTCCCAGTTCTTCCGTAGAGCATTTCTGCATAGATCAATGCCAGGTTGTAGTCGGTCAATGGTAATGACTCCTTATCCGCTGTCCCGGTGGGATGCAGCGTATCCTTAGGAGATTCATGCATGTGCGTACCGGAATTCCGTAGCGTGCGCCATGCGCACGAAGCGAAACCGATAGTACAGCAGACGTGCGCGCAGCGCACGCTACCCCAATGATATCCCCCCAATGGCTTGTGGTTCGATTTAGACGTGCGCTTTACAGGTCAGAGTCTCCAGACTACAAACGCAGTTGCGAGCGAAAGACGACAAAGGGAGACACCCCATGGGCATTCGCACGGGCGCTGAGTTCATTCAAGGGTTGCGGGATGATCGAGAGGTCTGGCTGGGCAACGAGCGGGTGAAAGATGTGACTACCCATCCAGCCTTTCGTCCAGCTATTGAGAGCTTGGCCCATCTCTACGATATGCAACACGAGCCGGAACTTCAGCCATTGCTCACGTACCGGTCTCCCACAAGTGGTGAAGCTGTCGGTCTTTCTTTTTTAATCCCCAAAACACGAGAAGACTTGGTTCGCCGCCGGCAGATGATCAAACTGTGGGCTGATGCGACCTGCGGCATGATGGGCCGTAGCGCCGACTTCCTCAATACCATGCTGACTGCGTGGGCAGCCAAGAGCGACTACTTCGCGCAACAAAGCCCGGAGTGCGCTGAGCGCGTACTGGGCTACTACGAGCACTGCCGTGAGCACGACCTCTTCCTCACTCATGCACTCATCGACCCCCAGGGTGATCGCTCCAAGAACCGGGCGGAGCAAGACGATCCGTACCTCTGTCTCCGCATCGTCGAGGAGACGAAGCATGGGCTGCTGGTGCGCGGGGGCAAAATGATCGCAACCGCGGCCCCCTTTGCCGATGATATTTTGGTGTGGCCTTTTCCGCCGACACTGACGGAAGCGGAAGCTCCCTATGCATTGGTCTTCATCATTCCTGTGGCCACTCCAGGCTTAAAGATCATCTGCCGAGAATCCTTTACTCGCCCCGAGCCGTTGGCAGATCATCCCTTGAGTGCCCGTTTTGACGAGATGGACGCCGTAGCGGTATTCGATGACGTGCTGGTGCCGTGGGAGCGAGTCTTTCTGCACGGTGACGTGCGGCTGGTCGCGCAAGCGTATGCGGCCACCCACGTGCGGGAGTTGACCGCCCATCAGACAAACACACGGTTGCTTTCGAAGGTCGAGTTTGTCTACGGGGTGCTTTGTCTAATGGCTGAGGCCATTGGCGTGCACAATGCGCCGGCAGTGCAAGAAACGTTGGGTGAAGCCGCGAGCTACATTGAGATCCTTAAGTCGGTGCTGTTAGCTGCGGAACTCGAAGCCACCGTTGATCCCACTAATGGGGTGATGTACCCGGCCCTGCAGCCCCTACAGGTAGGGCGTACCTGGGGACCACGGCTCTATCCTCGCCTCATGGAAATGGTGCGCCGCCTCGGGGCTGGGGGGCTCATGCAGCTTCCAGCGACCGTGGAGGCATTTGCCAGCCCGATTGGACAGGACCTGAAAAAATACTATCGCGGGGCACGGATCTCTGCAGAAGAGAAAGTCAGCCTTTTCAAGCTTGCGTGGGATCTGGTGGGTTCGGATTTCGGCTCGCGCCACACCCTGTATGAGACTTTCTATGCGGGAGACCCTAGCATGTTGATGGCTGGCTTCCACCGCGAGTTCAACAAGGAAGCGTGTGT
>CAZAYE010000042.1:0-11167 GCA_964489255.1 uncultured Enterobacteriaceae bacterium | reverse complement strand
CCACCGGGCAGAAGGCTGAAGCACTAGCAAAAAGTTAATAATACTGCAACGTCCCCTTAATCGTCTGCCTGAATTTCGCCAAGGAAGTCTCCGCACTTTGTACGAGCAAATGAACATGGTTAGGCATTAATCCGCGACTTTTAGGACTTTTAAATGCAGAACTTGCAGCAGAAGGTCCCCCCGCAGGCTTGGCCCGAGTTCACGGCCTTAGTGGCCGACAGGCTGGATGCGCCGGGTCTCAGGGACGGCGCCGGCCGGCGAGCCACTGGAACAGACCGCCGAAGCGGCGCTCGAGGCGGCGGTCGGCGGTGCCCGCCCAGCGCGCCACCGTCCGGTCGAAAGCGGACTCCTCGACAAGAACCGGGAGCAGGGCGGGGAGCAGGAGGCCTCGCGGCTCACAACGGATCTCGTACCTTTGGGGATGCGCCATTGCTTGCCGGATCGCCGCGAAGCCGAGCTGTCGATGGGCCGGATTCTGGAGAAATGGGAGAATGGGCCGGGAGGCCAAGACGCGGCGGTTCTTGAACGCGAAAAGGCTGCGGGCTAGGTCACCTAAGGACCGCCGGACTCCGCCACCCGAACGTTCCATCATGCCCGAATCAGCATTGTACTCCAGCACGAAGAACCAACCATCGGGTCGAAGTGTTCGGTCGACGAGGCGGAAGAACACTTGGGGATCGTAAAGGTGGTGAAGCGTGAAGCACGCGAGGATCACGTCAAACACCTCGTCGCGGAAGGGCGGGTCCTCGATCAAGGCCCGCGCCCAGCACGCCTGGGGCAGCCGACGCTTTCTTGCCTCAAGGAGCATCCCCTCGGCGAGGTCGATTCCGGTCAGGTGTCCGAATCCAGCCTGCGACAACAGCTCGATCACACCTCCGGTCCCGCAGCCGGCCTCCAGGACCGACAACTCCCTGGGATTACGGCCCGCGTCGCGCAGTGTCTTAGTAATCCACTCGACAAACTGGGAGCGCTCAATCCGATAGACGTACGAGTTGGCTAGAGTGGCCGCGTCGTAATCCGGCGCGTAGAGATTCATGATGCGCCGCTCCTCAGCAAGCACCGCCGCAAGATCGGTGGTCATCAAACGTGTACCTCCACGTGCCGCGGCTCGAGGCGCATCCCGACTGCCCGGGCGGCGGCGGTACGCCCGAGACGCATCCATGGCCCGACGCCGACCCGATACAGGACCCCGCACGGCTTCCACCCCATGCGTAGCGCCGAGACCATGGAGCGATAGTTGGTCCGCTCGTATACCGTGACGAGTCCGGGAACCTGCCGGTCGAAAAGCTCTAGTGCTCCACCCAAGACCCCGAGGGCATGGAGGCGGCGCCCGCGATAGGCAACTGGTGTGAAGGCGCCGTACATGTACCAGTAGGGAGGATCGAAGTGTACAACGAGGTCATTCATAACCGGAGTCGGGCGGTTGGAGTAAAAACCGATGTTGGCGAGGTGCTCGTCGTCAAGCACGACGTAACAGACATCGCCGCGAGCGAACGCCTCGCGGACCGTCCGAATGGTCGGGCTATCCAGCTCGCCCGCAAAGCGATCCACTTCGTCCGGTGCAAGGAAGCGGCACTCGTACGCACCGGCCGACTCGACGAGCGCCGCGTTGACGTCTTCCGGGCGGAGCTGGAGGCAGTCGTAGATTGACACCGCGACCAGCTGGTTCGTCATAACGTATGCTCCACGCAGCAGCGTCCGGCGCCATCCGAGCCGCCGGGCGTAGTCGAGAATCTCTCCTGCGGGAGGGATGCTCATCTTGTCCCGCTGAAGACTGCCGCCTCGCACCTCTTTCATGTACTTCATGACTTTCATGGTGATCAAGCTCACTCGCCGGTCGAACGTCTGCCCGGTCAGCGACGCGAACAAAGTGAGCGTCCGCTGCAGCGGCCAGTTGGGCTGCGCCCTGAGATGCCAAACGGAACAAAGGTGGGCACAAAGCGCCGCCAGCAGCACTGCCGCGCAAACTCACCATATGCCACGCCAAATCGCTCTGTGAGTAAGGCTTCCTCGTGCTTAGCGCGCTGCAGTAAAAGCGGGGCAACAACCCCTACCGTGAAAGCCCCACACAGGGGCGAGAGCCCCACTACCGCACTGCCTAAGAGAAAGTGGATGATTCCTGCATACACGGGGTGCATGACGTACCGAAACATGCCACCTTGCTGCAAAACGTGCTCCCGCAGGAGTTCCGCATCCGGAGAAAAGGCCGTGCCGAGCGAGTACCACCCTCCTACCAGGAAAACAAGGCCAAAAGCGGAGAGCACGACACCGCACCAAGCGATCGTTCCTGCTATGCCGGCTGGTACGACGAGGGCTAAGGATAGCGCCGGCAGGTAGGGAGCCCAGGCTTGGAAGAACACCTTCCCGAAAGCTGGCTCTCCAGTCCCCAAAAACAGTTCGATAGCTTCGAAGGAGGCTGATAGACCAAACAAATTGAGCGCAATCGCAAATTGCGGGGCTCGCTGAACCCAGAAGTTTCGCTCATACTGCAAGCCGGTGTCGCGCCGGAGAAAGCCTCGAAACAACGCTGGCAACGCAATAGTTGTGGCTGTCAGCACCAACCATAGCCACATACGTGCAGCGCCCCAGAGTTCGGTATCGGTCATGCAAATCTCCTCTCCGACCAGGCTTATCAGGTCATCAAGAAGTTTCCTCCCACCTCCTCACCAGTAGCGGCGCTGCCCAACCCTCGCCGTCACGGGCCGCCGCCCACACCGTGTCCGTTCACGTTCAGCAGGAACCGCACGCGGGCGGCGGGCACGTGCACGGCGTTGATACTCATCCAGGCCTCCTCCTCCGCGGTATGCGGCGGTAAGGTGGCTGTCCCCGAATATTGCAACCCCAAGAAGGACGCCCGGATGAGATTCTACACCCACCAACATAAACCCTATTGTGGCCTCGATCTACCTGCGCGGTCGATGTAGGTCTGCCTTCTGGACCAGGCGGGCACGACCCTCGTCCCCCAGAACCTGTCCGCCACGCCCGCGGCCTGCTTGTGCGTCATTGCGCCCTACCGCGACGATGTGGTCGTCGCGGTGGAGTGTAGCTTTACCTGGGAGTGGCTGGCGGATCTCTGCGCCCAGGAAGGGATCGCCTTTGTCCTGGGCCATGCGCTCTCTATGAAGGCGCTTCCCGGCGGGAAGGCCAAGAGCGATAAAATCCGACGCCGGTGATGTCCTAAGATTCCTGTAAAAAGGTGGGAGTAGACGGGAGGCACTTCTCGGGTCAGTAATCAGGGTGCGAACAAGATTACCAACCGACAGAAGGAGGACTCCCGTGCGCAGGAAAGAATAGCGCCAAGTGAGACGAAGGCCCAGGAGTTGTGGGCGATGCTACAGGGGCAAAGTGAAGGGCAGAGTGGGGAGGAGTTATTAAGTACGTTAGTGCCCCTACAACTTATGGGCCGTGACCAGGAAATTGATATGCACCCCCCTGAGCCTGAATGCAGCAGGGGAGACGCGCGCGCAGCGCACGCTACGCCTGAGTCCTGGTGGTGCAGGCATCTTGCCTGCATCATGGTGGACAACGCGGCCAAGATGGCCGCGCCACCAAAGCACCAAGGGACACATCCGAGTGAGAACCGCTATAGGGTGCTGATGTGGCGGGGCGCTTCTACTCGTCCACTTCTCTGTGCACCAGAAAAGAATCAATGAGTTTCCCGTCTGGATCGAACAACGACGCCGTGTCCCCACTGTTGTTCCAGATTGGCCCACTGCCCCAATAGAATAGAAGCTGCCCACGCCGCTCAGTGTCCTCCCCCCTGCCACTGAGCAGCAAAGCGGTATAACCAGGCTTCAGTGTCCCGCCGGGAAAGATGTAACGATGGCGAGCAGCGTCCTGAATTGAGAAGCCGTGTAACTCGACCGGGGTATCGCTCACACTGCAGATCCGCACATACTCGCCGTTAGGGTTACGTCGATCATCGCCTTCAGCATCAGCATGCACGGTGGTGATACGCAGGGGACCAGGTACCCCATCTTGGCCCCACATGCCTTTGCGTTGTTCCTGGGCATCTTTTTGCAGACGCAGCCATTCTTCGTAGTGGTCTAATGAGCCGATCACAAAAAGATGGCCCAGTCCCTCAGCAATGAGACGAGCATTGACAAGCACGGCGCCAACGTAGACGTAAGCAAGCACGCGACCGTAGGTATCAGGTCCTTGCCGTCTATTTTCCAGACGAACCTCCTCGCCTTGGACTAACTGCTCGTTGAACCGTTTCGCCTCTTCGTAGAAGGGTTGGCCGCGCTCTGGAGTATTTATACCGAGGTAGCGAACCTTAGTGCCGTCGGTTAGCACCACAGTGTCACCATCGATCACGGAGGCAACGGTAGCGGCGAGGGCCGGAGAGGAAAAAGGGGCAAAAGAGGAAAGAGCGAAAAGAAGAAGGAAAAGAGGGAACATGACAGCAGAAATTAGAGCAAATGTACAATATACCTTATTGTGAACCGCACGTTGTCTCCCTCTCCCAGAGGGAAAGGGAACTTCATCGCTGGCTGGGCCACCATTCTCTGCCTTCTGGCGTGCTGTTCTCTTGGTGCCACAGGCCGGTGGCCTGTGCGCATCGTTTTCACGCTCCCCGTCCCTCGCGATACGTCGCCAGGGGATAGCTGTAATACACAATGATCGCCCGCTCCTTAAACCACCAGCGACCTTCATCTTTGATGAACTTGTCGTCGTAGCGACCGAATGCCACGTTGGCAACGTTGACCGACTCGGTAATCGAATCGGCGTCAAGATAGCAGACCGAGGTTGCCTCGTTGCCACTAATTTCGATGACCGGTGATTCGATCTTATGGCGGAGATAGCGTACCTTGGCACGAAAGTTTTCCATATAACGTTGGTACCAGCTCCGGACCGCCTCACGGCCTTCGTGACGTTCATCACTCTCGTGACGCGGTAGAAGGACCCCATCACGGTGGAACAAGGCAGCAACCTCGTCCGCTGTCCCCCGGTCAACCACATGACAATATTTGTGTAAGAGCTGCTGGATCGCGAGATGATCCTCTACTCTTGATGATGAAGCTGCTGGTGAAGCAACCGCCGCCGAGGCAGCCCGGCGCCGGGTTACACGCTTCGCACGCTTCGCCGATGTGCGCACTGCTTTGCGTACGGCCTGCTTTGCTCTGCTGCTTCTTTTGCTTCCACGCTTTGTTGCTGCCACTCCCTTCTTGGCCATCGTCTCTCCTCCTTCAAGGAAAAGTTTGTGTCTAGGACGCTGAGGCGAGGGTTAATCTATGCAATACCCAGAGTGAGCTTTGTCTTCACCAGCAGGGACACTCCTTCGCCACCATTGTCACAGGCAGGGACAAAAAACAAGACTGGGAAAGCAGAGAAATGGCACCAACCTGTTCTTTAGAGAGAGACGAGGCTTGCTCAGGAAACAAGCATACCCTCCGGGACTTGTCCTCCACTCATACCTGTCTCCGGGTGCTCCGCGCTCTGCAGCTTCTCTTGTCCACCGAGACGATCGAGAAATTCCTCGGTCAAACGCTTGAATTCGTCGCGGGCATCCCGATCCTCAGGACGTGAAGAGAGGCTGATTGGCAGCTGTCGCTCTGGCGCTTCAGCGAAGCGCACTGCTTCGCTAATGAAGCTCTTGAAGACCAATTCCGGGTTCGTGCGGTACACTTCCTGAATGCGTCGCTCGTGTAAGTCAATAAAACGGAGAGGAGTCCGGTTGCGTACCCGCACCCGGGTGAAAATGATCCCTTTCAGCTCTGGACCAGCGAAAGCCCCACTAAGTATGGAGAATGTCTGGCGGATCCTGTGAGAAAAACGACCAATTTCTGCCTGGATGAGGCCGATACCCAGGGTTGAGAGGTAGTCCGGGATGGCAGGAATCACATAGGCGTCACTGGCAAAGAGGCCATTTTGCGTGACCAGATTAAAGTGAGGAGGACAATCGAAGAGCACATACTCGTACTGATCTTGGACTTGCTGAAGAGCGTGGCGAATGATCGCCAGATTGCTCAAAGCCTCTTTTTCTTTGCTCATTCGCGCTGCAAGCTGGACATCAACCTGAATCAGTGCGAGGTGCGAAGGCAGAAGCTCAAGGTTCGGTACCAGAGAGGTGCCTTTCTGAGACAGGAGGTCTTTCTTGATTACTTGTGAGACCTTGAAGGTGGAGCCCTGACCAGCCAGATAGGCCTCAAAGAGGGTCTTCAGCGAGCCGTTGGTCTCCTGCCAGCTCTGCCATTTGCTGTGATCCATAAGGTAAAACGTTGCGTTCATCTGGGGATCAAGATCGACTAGCAGAACACGTTTTCCAAAATGCTGAGCCAGAGAAGCCGCAATCTCGACGGCGAGCGTACTCTTCCCCACGCCTCCTTTGAAGTTGATAAAACTAATGAAGCGGGCAGAGCGTTCACCCTTGAGGTCTGCCCATAGAGTATTGCCCGTTTCTTCTTTCAAAGCACCATTTGCAGATCGTCCAGAGTTATTGAGAGGGTCTTGAGAAGTATGAGTCAGGGAATCCTGTGGTGGGTTTAGATGCGAGGAATGTTCCGGACTGGTCCTATTCCGATCGTTGGCACCGAGTTCCGGCGGTCTCGTTTTTAGGGGTGAAGAAAAATTCGGGGGCGCTGTGGATCTGTCCCCCGTAGCGGAGCGTGCGCGCAGCGGGTTTCCTCCGCTTTGAGCGATCCGGGTTGGGTGACCGGTAGTCTGGGTACGTAAGAGCTCTCGGATCAAGATGGCCGCAATCACCCCAGCTCCCAGGCCGATAGCGATCACTACGGGATCGAGCCAAAGCATGGGGGTCTCCTTTCTGGCTCTTTGGCTGCCAAAGGAATGCTATGTGCCATGTGTACAACATCGGAAAAATGCCTAGGAACTTAAACCCACAGCACGCTACCGTGGAAGGTTCCAGCGGCCTTCAATTGGATATGTACTGCGCTAGAACAGCGGAGATAAGGAGGGATCGAGAATACGAGCAGGACAGAGCAGAATAGCAGCTTGGTTTAATGGACAGTCTTTCCGCCAGCGACCTCGATCCAAGCCTGCGCTTGGCGGCGGGCAGCCTCAGCCTCAGCAAAGGCTGGATCTGTGACAGTAAGAGTTTTCAGGTTTTCCTCGGCCGCACGCAGAGATATACGTGCCTGCTCGACATCAATCTCCTCGGCAAATTGAGCGCTGTCAGCTAAGACTGTCATGACATTGTCCGCGACCTCGGCAAAGCCACTCCCGACTGCCAAGACGTGTGTTTGACCACGTCGTTTGTAGCTCAAGCGTCCAGGCTGGAGAGAGGAAAGAAAGGTGACGTGGTTCGGCAGTACACCGAACTCGCCAACCGTGCCGGGAGCCGTGACCTCGTCTACTTCCTCGTCGAGGAGCTGACGTTCAGGAGTGACCACACGGAGACGAAGAGTTTCTGCCATAATGTATTATCGTAGGGGCGACCCAGTGGGTCGCCCTCTGGGAGGGCGAGGCATCGCCTCGCCTCTACACAGACTTGCAAGAACTCGACGGAAATACCCTCCTCGATTTGGCTACGAACAAGCCCCACAGCATCGGTATTATACCGCCAGCCGTTTTGCCTTCTCGGTTGCGTCCTCAATAGTACCGACCATGAAGAACGCTTGCTCAGGCAGGTCGTCGTGTTTCCCCTCGACCAGTTCCTTGAAGCTGCGAATCGTCTCTTTCACGCGTACGTACACCCCTTTGGTGTTGGTGAACTGCTCGGCCACATTAAACGGCTGCGACAGGAAGCGCTGGATCTTGCGGGCGCGCGCGACCACGATTTTGTCTTCTTCTGAGAGCTCGTCAATGCCCAAAATGGCGATGATATCTTGCAGGTCTTTATAGCGCTGCAACACCTCCTGCACTCGGCGCGCGACCTGGTAGTGCTCCTCGCCAATAATGTGGGGATCGAGCATCCGCGAGGTGGAATCAAGCGGGTCCACCGCAGGATAAATGCCCAGCTCGGCGATCTGGCGCGAGAGCACCGTAGTGGCATCCAGGTGGGAGAAGGTTGTGGCCGGCGCTGGGTCAGTCAAGTCGTCAGCGGGCACGTAGATCGCCTGGACAGAGGTAATCGAACCATTCTTGGTTGAGGTGATGCGCTCCTGTAATTCGCCCAGATCGGTAGACAGCGTCGGCTGATAGCCTACCGCTGAAGGAATACGACCAAGTAAGGTGGATACTTCGGAGTTCGCCTGGACGAAACGGAAGATATTGTCGATGAACAGCAGCACGTCTTTGTGCTCCTCATCGCGAAAATACTCGGCGATGGTGAGGGCCGAAAGACCGACGCGCGCCCGAGCTCCGGGCGGCTCATTCATCTGACCATAGACAAGAGCAGCCTTGTTGATCACGCCCGACTCTTTCATCTCTCGCCAGAGGTCATTGCCTTCACGGGTGCGTTCACCCACGCCGCCGAAGACCGAGTAACCACCGTGCTGGGTGGCGATATTGTTAATCAGCTCCTGCAGGATGACGGTCTTGCCTACGCCAGCACCACCGAACAGACCGATCTTCCCGCCCAGTGGATAAGGAGTCAGCAGATCAATGACTTTAATGCCGGTCTCGAGGATTTTCGCCTCGGTAGACTGATCAGCAAAAGCTGGGGCAGGTCGGTGAATGGGGTAGCGTTTGACGTGATCAAGCGGCGCTCCTTCATCCACAGGTTCGCCGACTACGTTGAGGATACGGCCCAAGGTCTCTTCGCCCACCGGCACGGTAATCACGTTGCCAGTATCGCGGACGGGCAGGCCACGCACCAATCCTTCAGCGCTGTCCATGGCGATGCAACGGACCGTGTTTTCGCCCAAATGCTGCGCGACCTCGAGGACGAGATTCCATTCTTTGTCGTTGATCGTCGAGTTCGTGACCTGCAAGGCATTGTAGATAGGCGGGAGGGAGCTATTCTCGAACTCGACGTCCACTACGGCTCCCATCACCTGGGTGATTTTGCCAACATTCATGTCTGTCCTCTCTTTATCAGCTGCCAGTAGCCAGTAGTCAGTTGTCAGTAGAAAATGAGAAAACAACTAACAACTGGAAACTGACAACTGATCACTATCTTATCCTTTCAGTGCCTCACTGGTAGAGACAATCTCCAACAGCTCGCGGGTGATGCCAGCCTGACGAGCACGGTTCATATCCAGCGTCAAACGTCCAATCATGTCCACCGCGTTGTTGGTCGCATTATCCATAGCGGTCATGCGGGCGCCGTGTTCGCTCGCCACCGACTCCAGCATGGCACGATAGATGAGCATATCGACATAGCGAGTGAGCAAGCTGGCCAACAATTCCTGCGGCGCCGGTTCATAGAGGTACTCAAGCGGAGTCTGATTCGCTATATTTTCTTTCGCCACGATGGGTAGCACTCGGTCAATGGTCGGAATCTGTGACAGCACCGACCGAAAGCGCGCGTACAGGACATACACACTGTCCGACTCACCGTTGAGAAAGCGCTGGCCCATCCGCGTGCCAATGGCGTGGGCTAAGGTTTGGGGCAAGCGACCAAAAAGATTGATGTGCTGCTCGGCGATGGTTGCGGGCCGGCGCTTGAAGTAATCGAAACCACGCCGACCGACCAAAAACAGCGTGACCTTCTGAGTGGCATGCTCCCGCATAAATGCTTCAGCCGTGCGAACCAGATTCGAGTTGAAACCTCCGCACAGACCACGATCGGACGTGATCAGGAGCAGGTCAATGTTCTTCTCCTCGCGGGCGACCAGGAATGGATGCGCGAGAGTCTGGCGCTGCGCAGCGAGGTTCTGTAACACTGCTTCCAGCTTTTCCGCATACGGTCGGGCGGCGACAGCGGCCTCCTGCGCCCGGCGCAAGCGAGCGGCAGAGACCATTTTCATCGCCTTGGTGATCTGTTGAATATTGCGGACCGAGGAGACGCGCCGACGGATCGCTTTGAGCGTAGCCATGCTAGTTCGAATTAAGCGGAGAAACTCTCGTTGAATTCCTTCAGAGCCGCGTTGAGCCGGCTTCTCAGATCATCGGTCAGCTCACGCTTGGTGCGGAGGTCGTGAAAAATATCGGGGTAGCGATTGTCAATGAAACGGCCTAACTCCGTTTCATACTTCCTGAGCGCGCTCTCAGGCAAGTGATCGACAAAGCCGTTGGTCCCAGCATAGATGATAAGAATCTGACGCTCGACCGGGAACGGCTGATATTGTCCCTGCTTGAGAAGCTCGACCAGCCGGGTACCGCGCGCGAGCATGCGCTGGGTCGCCGCGTCAAGGTCTGAGCCAAACTGTGCAAACGCTGCCATCTCCCGGTATTGGGCTAAATCGAGGCGCAGCGAGCCTGCCACTTGTTTCATCGCCTTGATCTGTGCCGCGCCACCGACCCGCGACACCGAGATGCCGACGTTCACCGCCGGTCGGATGCCGGCATAAAACAAATCGGTTTCTAAAAAGATCTGGCCATCGGTGATCGAAATCACGTTGGTCGGGATGTAGGCGGACACGTCCCCGGCCTGGGTTTCGATGACCGGAAGAGCCGTGAGGGAACCACCACCTTGCTCGGTGCTCATTTTCGCCGCCCGTTCTAGAAGACGAGAATGGAGATAGAACACGTCTCCAGGGTATGCCTCGCGTCCAGGAGGCCGCCGCAAGAGCAGCGAAAGCTGGCGGTAGGCAACCGCATGTTTGGAGAGGTCATCGTAGACCACCAGTGCGTGCTTGCCGCTATCACGGAAATACTCACCCATGGCGCAACCGGCATAGGGGGCAATGAACTGGAGCGGAGCTGCCTCCGAAGCGGTGGCGACCACTACCGTGGTGTAGTCCATCGCGCCGACATCGGTCAGCCGTTTGACAACCTGGGCGACAGTCGAACGTTTCTGACCGATCGCAACGTAGATACAGAAAACGTCACCGCCCTTTTGGTTGATAATCGTATCGATGATCAAAGCGGTCTTGCCAGTCTGGCGGTCACCGATGATCAATTCGCGTTGTCCTCGGCCAATGGGGATCATCGAGTCAATTGCTTTGATCCCGGTCTGCAGGGGTTCCTTCACCGGCTGGCGGAGGACGATGCCTGGCGCTTTGACTTCAATACGACGAGTTTCTTTCGCGTCGATAATACCTTTTTCATCTACCGCCTGGCCTAGCGCATTGACCACACGGCTAAGCATGGCCTCGCCAACGGGCACCTCGGCAATGCGACCGGTCCGGCGAACCTCATCTCCCTCTTTGATAGCCTGTAT
>CAZAYE010000041.1:0-11312 GCA_964489255.1 uncultured Enterobacteriaceae bacterium | reverse complement strand
CCCTTTTGTTGGTAGCAGTACCGGAACGGCGGTCAAGCACTTCCTGCAATTTCTCTTTCACGTAAATGTTCGCCCTGTGGGCCCAATGAAAATGCCGGCCGAGAATGCCAAAACCCAGCACAATCAACACGATACCTGGTCCTGGCACTCCGGGAAGGCTCAGAAACAGACCCAGCGCCAGAAGGATCAAGCCAACGATGACACGACAGAGGCGCCAGAATAGATACCCCGCAGCACGGATCATAGGAGGTTACCATAGCAGACATCTGCAAAAGTATTATAGATCATCGAGAATCTTCCCGCTGCGCGCCTTTTCTACTGTCTCGTCAAACTGCGAGCCCAGCTCAACCCCCATTTCTTTGGCTCTTTTCTTCGCCCACAACCCCACATTCCGCGAATCCCGGTAGAACGACTCATCACGCGGAGCGCCAGTATCAAAATCATTGAGCCGAGCTGCTTCAGTCTGGTGATAAGCAAAGCGCGAAAGCAGGCGGGTCAAACGGCGAGCCCCGCAGTATTGGCAGCGCGGCCGTGTGGCTGCCTCCCGCTGGGTAAGAAACAGCAGGCTTTGGTCCTTGCCGCATCCCTGACAGTGGTATTCATAAATCGGCATACGCCTGCTTCCTCTATCACAGCTTCCGGCGTGGTGCTATAAGAATGCCTTTGTTAGCCGTCAATTGTTAGCTGTCAACCGTACTGTCTCGCGATCGTTATGGTCACCACTGTTGCTGAACCGTTACACGGAACCGATAGGTCCCCTATTCACAGCTTCCCGCTCAACGTCTTATGAGCCCCTTACGCGGCATCATTCCTCCACGACGATTTCCTGGGGTGACCTATGCCCTGATTGGCACCAATGTGGTGTTTTTCGCTTACGAAATAGCGTTAGGGAATCGCTTGCAACCTTTTTTGTTGGCGTATGGTTGGGTACCAGCGAGTTTTTCTCAGGCCCTCGCGGACGGCCAGGTGCCTGCCCTTACCCCATTGCTGATTAGCATGTTTCTGCACGGTGGTTGGCTCCACCTTCTCGGGAATCTTCTTTATTTGCATATCTTCGGCGGTTATGTGGAACATCGCCTCGGCCATCTGCGCTACTTGTACTTCTACTGCCTCGGAGGTGTGGTCGCAGTCCTCACCCAAACTTATGCTTCGCCGCTCTCGCCTACTCCGATGATCGGCGCCAGCGGGGCAATCGCGGCTGTAGTCGGTGGGTACTGTGTCTTCTATTCAACCGTCCAAGGGCAGACGTTGGTGCCGCTTATCCTCTCAACTCGGGGTATTCACGTGCAGGCGCTGTGGTATCTGCTGTTGTGGTTGGTATTCCAACTGCTCTCTGGTGTGTCCGGCCTCTCTCCAGAGGGGCAGGAATTCGCCGGAGTCGCGTGGTGGGCGCACCTCGGCGGCTTTCTCGCAGGCCTCATTCTGGGGCCGCTCTTTCTCGTCAAAAAAAAGCGCCGCCCCCCCCGCACAACGCTCCCCTTGCCTCCGCTTTGGGATCACCCCAAATCTGCGCTACGCTAGAGGTTCAGAGGAGAAGAAAGACAGACAGTTAGTTAAGTTGAGCCGATAGCGCCGCCAAGGCAAAACGAGCTGGCCGATAGCGGGGTTCGATCTTCAGAGCCTCGCCAAACTCGCGCGCGGCCCCCAGTTGGTCACCTTTGGCGAGGTACAGCCGACCGAGGTTCATATGCGGGTAGTGACGCGGCTCGTAACGTTTGGCGGTGATCGCTTGTTCGAGCCACGGAATCGCGTCGTCCAATCTCCCTAACTTGATGAGATACGAGCCAATGTCGTTGTAAGGGTTGCCAAAGTCGGGGTCTACCGCGATCGCGTTTTTGCACTCGGCAATGGCGTCTTCGTAACGGTTGACAAAACTATAGGCCCAGCCCAGAAAAGTGTGCGCCTCGGCAGTCGGATGAGCCTGGATAGATTCTTGGTAGAGCCGCACGGCGTTGCCCAATTCGCCTTGCATCTGCGCGCGATAGGCTTGCTGGAACAATTCCGCGGCCTTCTCGATACGGCTGGTGTCTTTTTCGCCAGGATTTCTCGTTTCTTCCATGCTTTACACTCCTGCACGCCTACCTCAATAGGTGTCAATTTGGGTCCCCTCACAGGATTGTCAAGACGTGAGAGGCAGCTTTCTCTTGGTCGCATGGAGGTAGAACGACAATATTGTATAATAGAGAGGGTAATAGAGTGAGAGAAGCACAAGCCAGGGGGCAGGAGTAGGGAATTGCCAGAGGAGAACGAGCAGCACGCCCCCCCAAATCCCCCCCAAGAGATTGGTAAGCCGACGGAACGGCACTGTGCGGGTTGGGTAAACGTAGCGAATGGGGATGAAAACAAATAATGAGAGCACGCAGATAAGCGCGCCGTTCAGCCATACTGGTGTTTGTCCAGCGTGCAGATAGAAAGCGATGATGTTCCAGTAGGAAGGAAACCCGGTGAAGAAGAAATCCGGCGTTTTGGCCGCCGCCTGACAGAATCCGTAAGCGCTAGCCAATAACGGCAACGCCACAAAGAAGAGCGTTCCAGACGCCGGGAGCAATTCCAGTTGATAGAGGAAAACCACTGGGACAATGACGAAGGTAAAATAATCGACGATATCGTCGAGTTTAGCGCCATCGAACCAGGGCAACACACGCTTAATCTGGACGGCTCGGGCCAGGGTGCCATCAGTCGCGTCAATCAGTACTGCCACGACCATCCACAAGAAAGCGTCGCGTGGCCGGCCAAGGAACGTCGCACGGAGAGCAAGAAAGCCCGCCACCGCGCCCGAGGCCGTATATGCATGTACCGCCCAGGCTGCTCCCTTGCGGAACAGAGAGAACTGGTTTGTCGCTTCCGCTTGAGCTTCAGCCAAGATGCTGGGCGCTGAGGGTTGGTTCATAGAGAACCTGAATGACATTCCCGTCCGGATCAGCAAAGTAAAGCGAACGGCTCCCGTCACGGTGGGTCCGCGGTGGTCGCAGCAGTGGGATACGACGGGACGCCAGGGTCTCCGCAGCACGGTCCACATCTTCTGGACTCTCGACAA
Organism: uncultured Enterobacteriaceae bacterium; assembly: GCA_964489255.1. Classification (GTDB taxonomy): domain Bacteria; phylum Desulfobacterota; class Binatia; order Bin18; family Bin18; genus CAZAYE01. Next base: position 8,275 of record CAZAYE010000041.1, on the reverse strand, counting down.
TAAACCCCAGGTGATCGAGCCGTTGCCTGCTCGGAAAGGGGTCCAGGGAGACCCGGTGCAAGGCGAGATTGTCACAACCCGAGGAAAGATAGGCGTTGTCCGGATCCGGTTGCCAGACAACACGCATCCCAAAGAGAGAAGAGTAAAACTCTGCAGAGATGGATACATCTGCCACATTGAGTGCCAGATGGCGCAAGCCGCGGGTGGGAATTGCCGGAGTCATAGTCATCATAAAGTACCACTTGAGAGAAAGTGAGATTATTCTGGCAGATGGGTGAGGAAGGACGCAAGCGCGGGAGAGCGAAGCAGCGCATGGGAAAAAGTCGTTCATGCTCTGAGAGGCCTGTCCTGAGCGAAGTTGAGGGTTCAGCATGAACGGGGAATCTCAAAGGCGCTATTCCCCTATTGCGTCCGCCTGAGCTTGTCGAAGGGGCAGGGAGAACTGGTAAGCATTCCTCTCATGGTCTCTTCATCAACAGATACAATTCCCCTTCCTGCGCCATATACCCAGCCTCAATTCCGTCGCCGCTCCCCCAAAAGAGATCCGCCCGTCCCCAACCGGTAATGGCCGCACCACTATCCTGGAGCAAAACGAAGCGTGAGAATTCCTGCCAGGTAATCTGCTCTTGTGGGCCGACGATGGGTCTGCGAGTACGGATGAATCCCAATGCTCCAGGGGGATAGATCTTTGGGTCGGTCGCGAGAGAGCGGCCCGGAGTGAGCAGCACCCCTAAGCTCCCGCGTGGTCCATCAGTAGTAACCTGAAAAAAGACATAGCGCGGATTGCGAAAGAGTATGACATCTTGCTCGTCAGGATGAGTCTGCAGATAGCGACGAATTGCGAGCGCTGAAGTTTTCCCCGGACGCAGTTTCCCCTCATTGAGCAGCAGTTTGCCAATGCTCTGATAAGGTCTGCCATTCGTCCCGGCATAGCCTACCCGCAGTCGTTGGCCGTCTGACAACTGGACCTGTCCCGAGCCCTGGATATGTAGGAAAAAACGCGCCACTGGGTCCTCAACCCAGACCAACTCGTACTGCTTACCTACCAACGCACCCTGCCCATCAATCTCCGCTCGCGAGAAGTAAGGTACCAACTTGCCATTGACCACCCGCCCAGAGAACCGCTCGCCTACGCGGTCAGGCGCAAACAGAGAAAGATCGACTTCTACCAGATCATCGGGTCGGCGGTAGAGTGGATAACGGTAACGCCCTGTGCGGACCAAGCTGCCGCTGAGCACTGGCTCGTAATAGCCAGTGAAAAGGATGGGGGAGGAAACCCGATAGACGTCGAAGTCACGTTGCAGAGCAAGGCGTAAGTCTGTTGCCGTGTCAAGGAAAGAGAGAAAAGCTCTGAGGCTGTCGCGAACCCGTGCGCTCGGCACCCGTTCTTCGCCGAAGGCAAGAGTTTCCGCTTCGCTCTTCTTCTGCAAAGCAACCAAGCTCTGTTGCACTGCCGCCTGCAAAGACGGGCGATCGAGATCATCGAGGAAAGCCGGGATCTTATGCGAGTCGAGCCGTTCGAGTACAGGACGAGCGGTACGGCTACAGCCACAGAGCAGGGTAAGAAAAACCAGAAAAGAGAGAAGTGGGGAAACGGAGAAACAGGGAAATGGATCTCTAATAATCTCCGGTTCTCTGGTCCTCCGATTCACCGACTCTCTTCTCACACCGTCGCGTACACTGCCTGGGCCGCAGACAGCCCAGCTCCTGCCGCACAGTGGTAGCCCTGCTTCCGCAAGATCTCCTCAAGAGCACTGAGGGCGAGAAGCACGTTGCTGCGGGTGCTGGACTCGCCCATCAGCCCGATACGCCACACCTTGCCACGCAGTGGGCCAAGACCGGCACCGATCTCGATATTGTAGTCTTCGAGCAGTTGGCGGCGCACGGCCGCATCATCGACTTTATCCGGGATCGCTACGCTATTGAGTGTCCAGAGCCTGTGCCCCTCCTGAGCAGCGAGAGAAAGCCCCATCGCTTCTAACCCAGCAGCCAGGGCGAGGTGATTACGCTGGTGACGGCGGAAGCGCGCTGCTAATCCTTCCTCTTGCACAAGGCGTAAGGCTTCGCGTAGCGCATAGTTCATCGAAATGGGAGCGGTATGGTGATAGATGCGCTCTTCACTCCAATATTTCTCAATCAGAGTGAGGTCAAGATACCAACTTTGGACCTTGGATTTGCGCTTGCGGAGGGCTGCCAGCGCTGCCAGACTGAGGGTGATCGGCGCCAGGCCAGGGGGACAACTTAAACATTTCTGGGTCCCGCTGTAACAGGCATCAATCCCCCAGGCATCAACTTGCAGCGGACATCCCCCCAGTGAGGTGACTGCATCAACAATGAACAACGCCCCAGCCTGATGAACGAGAGGAGCGATTTCCTCTAACGGTTGCCAGGCACCAGTCGAAGTTTCCGCATGCACCAAGGCAACAAGTTTAGGACGACCGCACCGCTTGAGCGCGTCTTGTACCTGATCCGGCGTGAACACCTGCCCCCACTGGGTTTCTATGGCTATCGGTCTGGCCCCACAACGCTCGACGATATCGACCATACGGGTGCCGAAAACGCCATTCACTCCCACTACCACTTCGTCCCCAGGTTCGATCAGGTTCACCAAACACGTTTCCATGCCCGCGCTGCCCGTGCCAGAGATTGGCAAAGTGAGAGTATTCTTCGTCTGAAAGATAAACCGCAGCAGGGTCTTCGTTTCTTCCATCAGCCGAATGAACTCCGGATCAAGGTGCCCCACCAAGGGGGTAGACAAAGCCTTAAGGACACGGGGGTGGACGTTACTCGGACCCGGCCCGAGCAGAATACGCATGGAAGGAGCGAGTTCACTAGCAGTTTCCATGATTCTCCTCATTCTCGCAGCAGCAAAAAGCGGCGCCTACGTTACCACGGACGGCTAGCAGGGAAAAGGGAGGCGCGAAACGCGCTCCCTCAGCAAAGGCAGGAGTATCGAGTTTCGTCCACACTTCCTGCGCCCCACCTGATTAGGGAGACAGCGCACCGCTTTTTTGCTACAAGGGCAAAAATACAGCCTGGAGGGGTGAGGGCAGTTCAGGTGGCAGAAATCACATTGATGATTCGCAGGATGGAGGAACGGGACGTCGCTCGCGTCGGCGAGGTGATTGTCGCGGCATTTAACGATATCTTCACTCGGCATGGATTCTCCCCACCGTTTCCCTCGCCTGAGGTGGGCATTGGGCTCGCCCGTGGCTACTTGCGTCTAGAGCCGCAAGAGTGTTTCGTCGCGGTCGAGGGTGGACAAGTGGTCGGCTCGGGATTCATTCATCTCCGGGGGGAGACCGCAGGAATTGGTCCCATTACCGTAGATCCAACCTGTCAGAGCAAAGGCATAGGCAAAGAAATTATGATGGCAGTGATTCGCACTGGCCGGCATTGCCCTTCGCTCCGATTGGTCCAGGATGCCTTCAATACAGTCTCATTCCCCCTGTACAGCAAACTCGGCTTTGCCGCCTGTGGCACGGTGGTCTCTCTTGCCGGCCAAGAGTTCCGCGTACCAGGGCGTCCCCGTGGCATTACTATACGAGAAATGGAAGCCGGCGATACGGCAAGAGTAACAGCACTTGACACCAAACTCACCGGTATTGTTCGGCCCCAAGACATTCAATTCTTCCTCGGCCAGCCGCCCCAGTTGATCAGCCTTGTCGGCGGCAAACTTGCCGGGTACCTGTGCTTGCTTCGCACCAGTGGCGGGACGTTTGTTGGCCCAGCCGCAGCGACCGAACCGACCGTACTCAGGACGCTGATTGCATATGCCATCGAAATGGAGCAAGGGAAAGTCCTGCGTATGCGTTTGCCTGCCCGTCACACTGAATTATTCCGTGACCTGATAAAAATGGGCTTTCGGGTCGAAACTCTGCAGACCTACATGGTGCGCGGTCCGTGGAAAGCGCCCAAAGGCACTGACCTCCTGGCGCTCTTTCCTGAGGCTTTGTAACGTCTCGCGAAAAGGAGGCACGATGATGCCGGTCCTCAACGGAGTGGACTTGGGGCTATTGCCAACGATGGGGGTAGGATCATACGCTTCGCCCTCGTGGCTTATTGCCGCACGCCGAGTACTGCGCGCCGGCGATGCTGGCCCGGCAGACATGGAAGAAGCAGTCCAAGATGCCATCAAAATCGCCGTCTGGGATCAGGAAGAAGCTGGGCTCGACATCTTGACAGACGGAGAGATTCGACGGCAGCGTTTTTTGTGGAACGTTGTCGAAAAGCTTTCTGGTCTCAAGCTTATTCCCGCTCAGCGAAAGCTTGGCGTGGTCAGCTACGATAGTGCGCCGCGCTTTGAAACAGCCGAACGAGTCACCGCTCCCAGTGGCCTGGGGATCGTACAGGAGTACACCTACGTTCATACGCTCACCGACAAGCCCCTTAAAGTCTGCTGCCCGTGAACGCTGACCATTACGTACCCAATCACGCCTAAAGGAGGCTACGGCAATGGAGACTACTTTCCGCTGCTTTACGACTTGGCCGAGATCGTGAACCGGGAACTCCGCCAGCTGGTCGCGGCAGGCGCGACGTTCATTCAAATTGATGAACCTTCGGCGGCAGGCCGCACACCACACTTGCCGGTCGAAGAGATCGTGAAGCTGTTCAATAAAACCGTTGAAGGAGTGCAGGCAAAGATTGCGCTGCACATTTGTTTTGGCAACAATCAAGGCCGACCGGCAATGAAACGGACCTACAAACCCCTATTCCCTGGCATTCTCGAAGCCAGAGCTGAGCAATTCGCCCTGGAGTACGCCAATCGTGAGATGGCAGAGTTGGAATTGTGGAGCCACTACGGCGGTGACCGTGAACTGGCTGCTGGCGTGATCGACGTAAAGTCGATGTACCTGGAGACTCCCGAAGACGTCGCCGAGCGCATTCGCCTGGTACTCAAGCATGTCAAACCAGAAAAACTCTACCTCACCTGCGACTGCGGCTTCTCCGCCTCCTCGCGCGGCCTGGCGCGGACCAAGCTGGGGGCGTTGGTGGCTGGGGGGAAGATTGTACGGAAAGAACTAGGTGGAGTATAGTAATACCCTGCGGCAGGAGGAACAAAGAATGGCAGTGATCGCAGTCCCCCGGCCATTGCGGGAAAAGTTAGGAGAAGAAGGGACCGATGCGCTGGTAGTGTTAATCAACGAAGCCGGGGAGAGCAATAAAAAATCAGTTATTGAAGTGGTGGAAGAGCGTTTCGAGCGCCGGCTTGCTGAGGAAATGGGAAAACTACGAGCGGAAATGGCTGACCTGCGAGCCAACCTTGTACAGTGGATGTTCATCTTTTGGATTGGGCAGATCGGGGTGCTCACCGGTATTCTTTTTGCCTTCTTCAGAAAATAAGGGACTGCGTCGTTAGAATTGAAAGAGCCATCGAGGCAGAAGTTTGTTACGTACGCTTTTCCTCAAGGCATCGTATCGGAGCGATAAATACAACCAGAACGAAGGCTTTTCTTCTTTTTTGGTCTGTCTTTGCTCCAGCTGCAACTTCCCCTCACGGAGCACACGCCCGGATGGTGTCCATCACGGTTTGCTTGGCGTTTGACCCTTCGCCGACGGGAAAGATAACCGGGAGCCCGAGACCCGATTGTCGATAGGACTCAATTCGCTCGCGACACTCCGTAGGGGTGCCAGCGACTCCCATCGCTTGAATTAACTCATCTGGCACCAGCTTCGCTGCACCTGCCCGGTCGCCGTTCGTCCAGGCGGCTCTGATGGCTTGTGCAGCCTCAGGAAACCCGCTCTCTGCCATTAAGCGATTATAGCGTGGAAAAAACCCGGCATAGAACGCGGCCGCCGGACGCAACCGGTCGATCGCTTCTTGCCGATTCTCTGATACGCTGCAGGACAACAACGAGACAATATCAATATCTTCTGGCTGCCGCCCAACTCGGCGTGCGCCAACCGCGACATGTTCCTTCGCTTTGCGTCCAGACTCTAGCGTGCTCCACACCATGATGGTGCCCTGGGCAATCTCTCCGCAGACCTCTAGCATCTGCGGAAACACCGCCGAAAGATAAATCGGCAGTTCCTGACGGATGGGGCTGAACCATAGATCAAAGCGCTCGATACTGATGACCTCACCTTTGTACGAAACTACCCCGTCACGCAACAGAGCACGGATAATCTCTACCGTCTCTTTAATCCGCTGAACCGGCTTGCCATAAGGAATGCCGTGCTCGGGCTCGACCTGAACCTTATGGCTTGATCCCAGACCTAAAATAAAGCGCTGCTGGGAAAAATGATCGACACAAGCAGCCGCCATGGCAATCGTCGGCGCACTGCGGACAAAAACGCTGCTGATAGCGGTTCCCAGCAGAATCCGCTTGGTCGCCAGCGCACAAGCAGTCAGAATGGAAAACTGATCCCCGCCATGCCCTTCCACCACCCAGGCAGACTCGTAGCCGAGGTCCTCGGCCAATTTGACACAGTCCACGATATCCCGCGGGGAAAGTCCCCCACCGCCGAGTGCCAGACCGATGCGCGCCATTGGTCACTCCTTTGGGAACGCATTCAACGCTTTCGTGTTAAAAGCTGCCACCCAATACCGACCAGACTGCCGATAATGAGGATGAGCCAGAGAATCTCAAGCTCGTTCATTTCTCACCTCCACCATCGAGCACATACGCAAAGGAAAATACCAGCGCTGCCGCCAGCAGACCGAGCCAGAAAACCATAGGGCTAAATTCTTTTGCCACGGCATTGGCAACCACCGAGAAGGTGAAGATAATTTTACTCAGATCATAGAGGTACTTCGCTGCGTTTTCCCTCTGTTTGGAGTTCATCACGCCCGCTCGACAATCAGCTTATCTAACTCTTCTTTCAGGCGAGTGAGTACTACGTCATAGCCGAAGTTGCCAACCTTGATGCTTTTCTTTTTGAGGTTCACGGTGGTAGGACCGCACCACAGGCCCAAGTCCGCGTCATCAGTTTCACCCGGACCATTCACTCGGCAGCCCATCACGGCGATGGTGATGTTGTGTTCCTTCGCGTAAGCGGTCATCTCTTTCACTTGTTGAGCGAGCTCTACAAACTTCTCGTTTTCCACTCGTGAGCAGCTCGGACACGAGATGATATTCAGGCCTTTGCCGAAGTTCGGCACTGAGATGAATCGTCCTTGTTGCACATCTTCGAGGATATCAAAGCCAGCGGTCACCTCATCATGTTTGCGCTCGTTGGGTAGCGTCAGAGAGACACGAATGGTGTCACCGATGCCTTTCGTAAGCAACTGCTCAAAGGCCAAGCGGCTTTTGATGATGCCATCCGGCGGCAGTCCGGCCTCGGTCACCCCCAGGTGTAGAGGCACGTCCGGACGAGCCTGAGCAAAGCGGGTGTTGGCCTCTACGACTTTCGCGGGATCAGAATCCTTGAGGGAGACGACGAAGCGGTCAAAGCCTAGTTCCTCCATCAACTGGCAGTGATAGAGGGTAGACTGGATCAGGGCTTCCATTTGATCGCCCGGATATTTTTCCAAAAAGGCGGGTGCGACCGAACCACAGTTCACCCCAATCCGAATGGCAACATCATGATCGCGGGCGACCTCGACAAGCCACGCCACTTTTTGTGGGATGGTCCTCCCCTTTTCAATATGATGGAGGTGTCCAGGATTGTAACGGATCTTGTCTACGTAGGGCGCGACCTGTTCCGCAACTTTGTAGTTCTCTTGCAAATCAACGGAGAGAGTTGCCGTAGTTTGCGCGCGGATTTCTCTAAGAGCCGCAGCCTCTTTGGGGTTGTCCACCGCGATGCGCACGATGCCGGCGCCAGCCTGCTCAAGCTGGTGGACCTGAGCAACCGTCGCATCAATATCCGTCGTTTTGGTCGCGCACATGCTTTGCACGACCACGGGGGCGCCACCGCCAACTTGTACCTTACCAATGCGCACCGCCCGCGTGGGCATTCTTTTCATGCGCGATTACTCCTCTCGGTTGAACTCGTGCCCCAAGGTAACCGAGGGAGTCAGGGGCTGCAACCATCCCGGGCGAAAGAGTGAACTACTGCTTCTCGGGCATTCGCACGATTGGCGCTCGAGGATGACGCTGCGCGTACTGTTGAAGCTGGGCTTGGATTTCTGCAATCCAACGTTGAGCCTTCTCTTCATCAATCTCCCCCGCTTCAAGTTTACGCGTAATTTCGTCAAGAAAGCGTTCAAAGAAAGTTTTCATTGCACCCCATCCTCTCTTCTTTTGCACGGTACCGATAAACGGTAGTCTCGTCTAGACACGAGTTTAGTCAAAAATGGCAAATAGCCCGATGAAGAAAGGGGAGACGAAAG